>JANQKJ010000148.1 GCA_028281205.1 Gammaproteobacteria bacterium | reverse complement strand
CTTCCAGGATAATAAACTACTTCATCTAAATGTCTAACTTCCATTTCCTTAATAGAAATAGAAGGTCTAGCTGATTTAAGAGGTGGAAGCATTGGTAATTCTTCACCTATAAATTCATCAACTTCAAACATCCAACGATATTTTCTACGAAATACAGTAGTTCTTTCACCAACTACTCCAAGTCCCATATCTCTCATAGGCAGGTTCTCTTATTGTAAACAATAAGTAGATCGTTCAAAGTGAACGATCTACTTATAATTTTAATATAGTTAACGGTTTTGAGAATGTTAGCAACCAGTGCAACACATTTCGACCGAAAATCCTGGACAAATGTTAAGATAAGTTACATCTGAATAACGTAATGTTAATTCAACAGTTACTTCATCAGAGGCAGCATAATCTAAGTCACCAAAGTTAATAGCTTGTGGCCACATATTGCCCATTTCCCATACTTCGATTTCATCTCCACAACCGTCATATAAAGTTAAAACACCTGTAGCAGCCCAGTTATCTCTACTACCTTGTCTTAATCTAATTGGATCATTAAATTCATAAACAGCAGCTAACCACCTATATAGAGGACGTAAATCATCAACAGCAGCATCTATATAAGTTACTGTAATGGTTTCCCAGGTTCCTTTACCTGGAATCCACGTCTTACCATTTAGGTAGTTGATCTCTGTTTCTTCAAATGAAATATTTGGTCGAGAGGCTAGTTTTACAAAATTAGGTTCAATCTGATCTCCCCCAAGTCCACAAATATCAAAGACTTCAAAGGTCCAACGAAATTTCCTCTTAAATACTACGCTTCTCTCGCCAATTCGACCTAAGCCCATATCAACCATATCTATTTAGTCTCCTTTAAAATGTGTCAGCGTTTTCTGTAAAGCTGCCAGTTCTATGAATGCTGAATTCAATAAAGATGAATTCAACTGCCCTTATAGGCTGAATACCGATTCTTGCTCGCATTTCGTTTCTATCAATAACATCTGGGGTATTAAGCTCTTCATCACATTGAATTAAGAAATCACTAATACCTCTTCTATTTTGAACCTCTGTCAAAATATCAGTTGCTATTCTAATAAATTGATTACGCAACTGTGCATCATGAGGTTCAAAAAGCAATTGCATTGATCTTCTACGAATTTGTTTTTGTACATAAAATAGCATTCTGCGTACATTAACACGGTCTAAAGCCGTTGGACGACGTTGTAAAGTCTTTTGCCCCCAAACTAAAAATCCGTCAACATCAACAATTTGAATAATTGGATTAATAGCATTTCTATTCCCATACATTAAGTCTCTTTCAGTACGAGTTGGACGGGAAAATACATCGGTAATTCCAGGTACAATACCCCTGGTCATACCTGCTGGTGCAAACCAAGGTGCAGCTAGTTGATCAGAACGAGCAATTGTCGCTAATATAGAGCCACTAGGTGGAGCCCATACGTCAATTCTGTTGAAATTATCTCTTAATTTAACCCATGGCCAATATAAAGCTCCAAAATCAGAATCGAAACGTGTAGTATTAAGCGGATGGGTACCATTTTGCCAAGATACAATCTCATTAACTGTTAAACCAAATGGTGGATCAACAATTACTAACGTGTCTTGTCTGATATTTTGAGCTAAATCTAGTAAAGCTGTAATTACGGATGTAGATGAATGACCAGGAGCCGCAATCAAATCAATATCAATTTGCTCAGGCTCAGATAAAGCATACATACCCGTAAATGCTAAAGGATTACCAATAACTAAAGCGTCTTGATCATCAGGATCACTTGGAATACCATCTGTACCGCCAGTTAAACTATAAGTACCATCCAAAGGTGGTCCGGTTACAGCAGTATTATCAACGGCTCTAATCCAATCAGATACTAAACTCAAAAAAGTCTCTACATAAAATCTACTTGCTTCATTTTTAACCAAACCGCCCCAAGCTTCTACCTGTCCACCATTATTAAAGACTTCAATATTAAACCTAGATTCACGAACGTCATTAGTAATAACAATTTGAGTTGCATTACCATCTTGACCAGCCGTGTCAGCATTAATAGTAAAAGTTACCTCACCACTATTATTTGCAGCACCCTGAACACGTCCATAAGTATGGACTGCAGCAGCACCAGAAGTACCAATAGGACTAGTTCCAGAAGCAGTGATATTATCAAATTCAAATCTGGTATCAGCAGTAGAGTCAGATTTAATTAAAAGTCTTGAATCTCTGCCTGTTGCTAAAGTTTCAAATGAAAGTTGATCACCGACAGCTTTAGCAACCCATCCACCTGGAAGAGTACCGCCAGAATCTATTTTTTGTGCATTTATTGTTGAAACAATAGTTGCTAAGGACACATCTCCTAAAGCACTTAAAGCGCTTAAATCAATAACTTGAACCACATTGTCGATATTAACATTGTCTGTCCCATCAACAACAATATTAATGTTTTGACCAGTTGTTCCTGTAAAATCGTACATTCCTGCGGTTTGATAACCATTATTTGGGAATCTGTCATTAGCACCAATTGTTGATGCGACT
>JANQKJ010000129.1 GCA_028281205.1 Gammaproteobacteria bacterium | reverse complement strand
TGGTACTTGTCGCCGTGGGCGTCTACTTATTAATGGCGCTAGTCAGTTTTGATAGAACTGATCCGGGTTGGTCAGTCAGTGGGACTACTGCGGAAATTTCCAATATGGGTGGATCTGCGGGTGCATTTTTTGCAGATTTATTCTTATTTTTATTTGGTTACCTTGCCTACCTCGCCCCCTTAATGGTGGCCTATAGCGGTTGGCTACTCTATCGGGAAGTAAACGAAAAAGGTGAAACTGATTACCATTTGTTGGGTATTCGTTGGGGTGGGTTTATTCTGACGTTAATTGCCGGGTGTGGTTTAGCTTCACTGCATTTTGATCAAAATTTTCTGCCTTCAGATGCTGGCGGTGTATTAGGTAATTTAGTTGCCAGTGCGTTTGTGCTTGCCTTTAGTTACATAGGAACGACGATTTTACTCCTAGCATTATTCTTTGCAGGTATCACTATTTTCACCAGCTTGTCGTGGTTAAAAGTGATTGATAACACCGGTAAAATGACTATTCTTGGTTATGAGTATGTATCTAGGCAGCTGCGCATGATCTTTAATATACTATTAGAAAAAAGACGTGCACAACAGGATAGTCTAATTGAACGTCCTGTTACCATTAAGAAAAAGATCATTGAGTCGAAACTGCGTAAAAAACCGCGTATTGAACCCACACTTGGGCAAGTACCTGTAAGTCAACGTGCGCAAAGAGAAAAACAAATTCCATTATTTGAAGGCAAGTCTACTGGTGAGCTGCCTCCACTTACTATGCTTGACCCCGTAATCGAGCAGAGTACAGGATATTCTGAAAAAGCACTGGAAGCATTATCGCGCCAAGTAGAGCTTAAATTATTAGACTTTGGAATTGAGGCCGATGTAAGTGAAGTGCATCCAGGGCCCATCGTAACGCGTTTTGAATTAATGCTGGCTCCAGGTGTTAAGGTAAGTAAAGTATCTGCACTTGCAAAAGATTTAGCACGTGCCCTATCAGTTGTCAGTGTGCGCATAGTCGAAGTCATTCCGGGTAAACCATCGGTTGGTTTAGAAATCCCTAATGAACAAAGAGAAATGATTTCTCTCAGCGAGATATTGCAATCCAGTGAATATGATGAGTCTCAATCTCCGCTGACATTAGGCCTGGGAAAAGATATTAGTGGCCAACCCGTAATTGCTAACCTTGCTGCAATGCCACATCTACTGGTCGCGGGTACTACCGGTTCAGGGAAATCGGTGGGCGTAAATGCCATGTTATTAAGTTTATTATATAAAGCGTCGCCTGCCGATGTTCGCTTGATACTTATTGACCCCAAAATGCTTGAATTAAGTGTTTATGGAGGTATTCCTCATTTATTAACACCCGTAGTCACCGATATGAAAGAAGCATCCAATGCATTGCGTTGGTGTGTTGGTGAAATGGAACGACGTTATAAGTTGATGTCGGCGTTAGGAGTGAGAAACATTGCCGGATACAATGCAAAGGTCGAAGAAGCTAAAAGCACGGGTGAACCTATACTTGATCCTTTATTTAATCCAAATGATCAACTTTCAGAAAATGTTGAACCAGAAGAATTAAATAAGTTACCTGTCATTGTTATCGTGGTAGACGAATTTGCTGACATGATGATGGTGGTAGGTAAAAAAGTTGAAGAGCTAATTGCACGTTTGGCACAAAAGGCACGTGCCGCAGGGATACACTTAGTTCTTGCTACACAACGACCATCGGTGGATGTAATCACCGGTTTAATTAAAGCCAACATTCCTACCAGAATTGCATTCCAGGTATCTTCTAAAGTTGACTCAAGGACGATTCTAGATCAAATGGGCGCGGAACAGTTGCTTGGACATGGTGATATGCTTTATCTGCCTCCAGGAACATCAATACCAGAGCGTGTGCACGGCGCTTTTGTGTCCGATCAAGAAGTTCACAAAGTATGCGACTACTTGCGTGAGAAAAGTGAACCTAACTACTTGCAAGAAATTCTCCAGGATCCAGTCACAGGCGGTGATGCAATTCCAGGCCTTGAGCCCATACAGCAAAATAGTGACGACTATGATCCATTGTATGATCAAGCCGTTGCCATCGTCACTGAAACACGTAAAGCCTCTATCTCCTACGTACAGCGGCGTTTAAAAGTTGGTTATAACCGTGCCGCACGCATGATCGAAGAAATGGAAAACAGTGGTGTTGTTTCTGAGGTACAATCCAACGGAACAAGAGAAGTGCTCGCGCCACCACCAATACCAAATTAACGCGCCGAACTAAACCACTTCTGGTTGTTCTAATTCATTATGTTTAGGTTAATTGCTATGCGCCTGTGCAGCACTATCAGTTTATGTGTGCTTTTATTATGTACCTTCACACTCAATGCTCAAACGACTGAGCAGAAGTTATTCGAATCACTTAAAGGCCTGACTAGCCTCAAAGCAAATTTTTACCAAGAAGTTGTTGGTACACAGGGTGAAGTCATACAAGAAGCAAAAGGCATTTTTGAATTAAAGAAGCCGGGGCGTTTTCGTTGGCATTATGATCCACCTTATTCGCAGCAAATTATTGCGGACGGTAAAAACCTATGGTTATTTGATTTAGATTTGGCTCAGGCCACTGTGCAGCCGATTGAAGAAGCATTAGGTAATGCACCGATTATTTTACTCACGGATTTAAAACCTTTGTCGGAAGATTTTGAAATCAGAGAAATGCCAGAATCATTTGGCCTGGAATGGATAGCACTGGTGCCAAAAATCCAAGATACAGAATTTTATCGCATTGAAATTGGTCTTGATGGTAATTTAATACGCGAAATGAAACTGCATGATCATTTTGATCAACAAACTATTATTCGTTTCTCGGATATTAATACTGACGCGAACTTACCAGACTCGCGCTTTAAATTTTATATTCCTGATGGTGTTGATGTCATTGGTTCACCGCGCTAACGTAGCGCTATGTCATCAAGCAACGATTTATTCGCACAGTCAAGTGAACAACATTATCGGCCTCTAGCTGATCGCATGCGTCCGCGTAATGTGGATGAATTTGTCGGTCAGCCACATTTATTAAAAGAAAATTCTCCCTTACGCGCGGCAATAGATTCTGGGCGGCCTCATTCTATGGTGTTATGGGGCCCGCCAGGTACTGGTAAAACGACTATTGCACATTTAATTTCTGTGCATTGCAAAGTGCCATTTATATCTCTGTCTGCAGTGCTAAGTGGTGTAAAGGAAATTAGAGCGGCGATAGATCAGGCGAAACAATATCAAGCTGAGCAATATCCTACTACTGTGTTATTTGTTGATGAGGTGCACCGTTTCAATAAATCGCAACAAGATGCTTTTCTGCCACACATAGAAAACGGTACGGTTTGTTTCATAGGCGCAACTACTGAAAATCCATCGTTTGAGTTAAATAATGCGTTGCTATCACGTATGCGTACCTATGTGTTGAAACGTCTTGAAGTTGAAGATATCAGTGATTGTTTGCAGGAAGCACTTAACGATGCGCAACGTGGATTGGGCGAGCAACAAATTCATATTGAAGAAAGTTTAATAGATATGCTGGCTACTGCGGCAGATGGCGATGCAAGAAGGGCATTAACATTACTAGAAGTAGCAAGTGACCTAGCCAAAGAACAGGACGACTGCAAGATCATTGACCAACAGGTAATTGAGCAAGTAACTCAAAGCAGCTTGCGTCGTTTTGATAACAAAGGTGAGTACTTTTACGATTTAATATCCGCGTTACATAAATCTGTTCGAGGCACGGATCCAGACGCGGCGTTATATTGGTATAGCCGTATGCTGGATGGAGGGTGCGACCCCATTTACATCGCCAGGCGTGTTGTGCGTATAGCCTCAGAAGATATTGGTAACGCCGACCCGCGTGGCTTACAGATTGCTTTAAATGCCTGGGATGCATACACGCGGCTAGGTACACCAGAAGGTGAGTTAGCGATTGCACATGCGATTGTGTTTTTAGCCTGTGCGCCTAAGAGTAATGCTGTCTATATGGCATTCAATCAAGCTATGCAAGATGCTAAGCAAAAAGGCACTCTCGAAGTGCCCATGCATTTACGCAATGCGCCTACTAAACTCATGAAAGAACTGGATTATGGCAAAGACTATCGTTATGCACATAATGAAGAAGATGGTTATGCGAGTGGGGAAAACTATTTTCCTGAAGAGCTTTATGGTACAAGGTATTATTCACCAGTCGATCGCGGCCTTGAGATAAAAATTAAAGAAATGTTGCAACGACTACGTAGTAAAGATCAAAAATAGTCAAGGGAAAATCAATGTCTGATGAGCTTAAGCTTTCTAAGGAATTAGTCGACAATGTCATGCACGCAGTTGTCTCTATTGATGAACGTGCAAAAGACCCATTTGTGGGCAGCCAATATCTAACGGCTATTGTCGGTTATGTAGTGGGATCTTCGTCTATCCAGGATAGTGAAAAGAAAGAAATTATGGATGAGCTTAGCTCATTTATGCACCATGTGTGTCAAGATGTTACTCAATCCTCCTCCCAACCTGTTTCCCAAGCTCCGGCCGCACCCATTGCGCCACCGGGCAGTGCTTTTGGTATCTGGAAGCCGGGTGATGCTTAAACCAGGTTTTTTATGCTTTGGGATCAATTCATCTTATTGCTAATTGATCTTATTTGATCAGTCAGTATAATTTTCACAAGCGTTTTGCAAACCAATAACAAAAAGGTACTACTATGGATGAAGAGGCGATTAAAACTATCATCACCGTTGTGATTATGCAGATACCAATTTTCATAATTGGATATGCAGTACTGGATCGATTTATATTCTGATTTAGTTACAGAACTGCTATAAAAAAGCCGCATTTAAATGCGGCTTTTTTATTTATAAACAAATCGTTATGTCTATTATATAAAGTATATTCTAGTCCCTTCTTAAGTGATCCGAAATGGCAATTGGGCTGGGGAATTTTAACACCACGATATAAGAAGACACCACAAAAGTGATGATGGTAGAGATATGTATCAGATAGGCCGCCTGTTCGCCAATGACGCTAACATTCAGTGCCAGTGCTCCTAGTAATATAGAAAATTCACTTAGATGGCCGAGTCGAAAGCCGATTTCATTGGCTGTGGAGCTTTTTTCTGCACCGAATTTAATGAATAAAATTTTAAATGTAATGGGTTTAATGATGATGACAATACCTGCAATCAGCAGCGCAGGTAAGATGACCTCAGATAATATATCGAGCTGAAAACCGGCACCGATTGCAAAGAAGAAAATGATTAAAAAGAAGTCGCGCAGAGGTTTCAGGCTTTCGGCGATAAATAATGAGATAGGCCCAGTTGCGATGGATACTCCAGCGATGAAAGCACCGATCTCGTGCGAAAGACCTACCCAGGCAGCAAGTTCGGAAATGCCTAAACACCAACCTATAGCAACCAAGAAGATATACTCTAATATTTTGTCAAACTTTCTAAATAAATAAGACAAAACATATTTAGAAAAATATAGAGTGAAAACAATAAGCAAAGGTAAAGCAATGATGAGTTGAATTAGGTCATTGGAACCTGCTTCGCTAACATCAGCGCGTGAATGCAACAGTAATAGCATTGATATTGCGAGTAAATCTTGTAATAGCAAAATACTGATAATTAATTCGCCCATGCGTTTGTGATGTAATACAGTGGTAGGCAATAATTTCAAGCTAATAATAGTGCTTGAAAATGCCATACTACCCGCAATAACCAGGCATTCGATTTGATTGAAACCTAAAGCATAAGCACATACATAACCAATTAAAATAAATACTAAAGAGGAAATGAATGTATACAGAGTGGCATCCTTGAATAGACCAAGCAATTTGTTTGGATTCAAGTTCAGGCCCAGTAGGAATAATAAAAACATGATGCCAATATCAGATACCTGCTGAATGAAATCGTGGTTCTTAACAATACCAAGTACCGATGGACCTAACAGAATCCCTAGAGCAATATAAGCGATTAGTAAGGTCTGGCGCGCATATAAAGCCAAAGTGGCAAGTACAGCAGCACCACTAAAAATCACAAAAATTGTAAATATGATTTCGTCACTATGATTCATAATAATTTGGCTGCTTATGATATTTGTATATCAACTAACTCTAACCAATGTTTTACAGGAATGCTTGAATCTTTTTGTAAATGTATTAAGCAGCCAATGTTAGCGGTTGCAATCACATCTGGTTTGGCTTGCATAATCTGGTATATCTTATTCGTCTTGAGCTGTGTTGCAAGTGCAGGCTGTAATAAAGAATAAGTGCCTGCTGAGCCACAACATAGGTGTTTATCAGTAAAATCGACACATTCAAAGCCCGCACTTGCTAGTAATTTTTCAACGACATTATTTATTCTTTGTCCATGCTGGAGTGTACATGGCGGATGAAAAGCTACTGATTTATAGGTGGCGTTGTTTTTAATAAATTTAAATGAAGCAAAAAATTCACATGCATCTTGGGTGAGTTGTGAAATACGTTGGGCTTTTTGTGCATATTCTTTATCATGTTTTAGTATGCGCGCATAATCTTTAACGGTCAGTCCGCAACCGCTGGCGGTCATTATTATTGCTTCGCATCCATTCTCAATATGTGGCCACCAAAGGTCAATATTATTCTTGATAATGGCTAATGCTTTTTCTGGCGCGCCATTATGATGATGTATTGCGCCGCAACAATGAGCAGCTTTGACTGAAATTGCCTGGATGGAACACTGATCAAGCAATGTTTTCAATGCATGGTTGATTTCAGGATTAGTCACCGATTGCACACAGCCATCTAATAAAATAACTTTTTTACTATATGTTGCAGTCTTTATTGCTACTATAGATTTGCGTTTTGGTGCAAGACCTAGCAGAGAAGCGATTGAGTACAGTGGTTTAAATCTTTTTGGATAAGGGAAAGTAGCACATATTAATTGGCGTTTAATATGCGTTATCTTATTTTGAATATTCTTTGCTTCAATATGTTCTCTGCCAATTTCAACAAGTTCACCATAGTTTACGCCGGATGGGCAGGTAGTTTCACAGTTTAAACAAGTTAGGCACTGATCCAAATGATCTAACGTGGCACTTGTTGTTATGTTGCCTTCTAGCATTTCTTTAATTAAGTAAATGCGGCCTCGTGGTCCATCCAGTTCATCGCCTGTGACTTGGTGGGTCGGACAGGTTGCATTGCAAAAACCACAATGTACACACTTCCTTAAAATTTCATCAGCACGCTCCCCTGTGGTTGTGGCTAATAATTCTTTGGGTAAGTTTGTTTGCATATATGTTAGCACCAAGAATACATGCGACCAGGATTTAAAATATTTTCTGGGTCAAATGCATGCTTTAAATTCATATGTAATTTTTTTACTTGATTGTTCATTGGTGCAAAGCAATCCGCAGGCTTTTCTTTGGAGCGAAATAAACTGGCATAACCATTAAGTGTCTGGCAGGTTTTAAAAACTTTTTCTGCAGTTTCTTCTGATTTTATCCAGCGCAAACCTCCATTCCATTCAAAGCAGCTTTCTCCTTGAAGCACAATTTCATTTGTATTATGTGGGACAATGCAACGCCATAATGGAATATCGGTTTGGAAAAAATCTGCTTGATGATTTTTAATTGCTTGCCAAAATGTTTTACTCGAGTGAATCTTTTCTCCTCCAAGCTTTTTATGAATAGTGCTAACAATATTTTCTAAGCCTGAAATCCTTATCCATAGGTGGTCGTTTTGAAAGTAAGTCGCAGTTATAGGAATTAATGAATTTAACCAGTCCTGAATATTTTTTTTCGCTTGTTGTTGGTGATGCTCGAATAATAATGTGATTTCATGCTCTGGTTTAGGCAGCACTTTAATTGAAGCTTGAGTAATAATTCCTAGTGTGCCAAATGCACCGCACATTAATCTTGAAACGTCATAGCCGGCAACATTTTTTATAACTTTTCCACCAAATGATAAATGTTCACCTTTGCCGTTAATTATGTCGGTGCCGAGTATGCAATCACGAATTGCATCAGCATAAGGGCGGCGTGGTCCAGACAGCCCACATGCAATTGACCCACCCAGGGTTGTGGATGGGGAATAATAAGGTGGTTCAAACGAGAACATCTGCTTATGTTCTGTCAAAGTATCTTCAATAATCTGCAGCGGTGTACCTGCATGAGCAGTGATATAAAGTTCAGAGGGTTGGTATTCAATAATACCACTTAAATCAGTAGTGCTAATGGTTTGCGCATCTACATGGTTGGCATAAAACGATTTGCTATTACCACCTTGAATGTTTAATGCCTGTTTGGTTTCGTATGCGTGTTTGACAGTATCGCATAACGATTGAATTTGCTGATTGAGCATGTGAATTTAAAAACGGGGAATGTCTTTAAAAGGTAGCTCCCCAGCATGTACATGCATCGCGCCAAACTCTGCACAGCGTTGTAAAGTCGGAATTGCTTTGCCAGGGTTAAATAGTCGCTCAGGGTCGAATGCTAATTTAACTTGTTCAAACTGGATTAACTCCTGTGAATTAAACTGTACACACATTTGATTAAGCTTTTCTATACCCACACCATGTTCGCCAGTGATGGTGCCGCCCACACTGACACACAGTTCTAATATTTGACTGCCAATTTCTTCAGCTTTATCAAGTTCGCCTGCATTATTTGCATCATACATAATCAATGGGTGTAGATTCCCATCACCGGCGTGAAAAACATTTGCTACCGGCAGTCCAATTCGTTCAGAAATATTAGAAATTTCTCCAAGCACATGCGCTAAGTGCTGGCGTGGGATAGTGCCATCCATGCATAAATAATCAGGGGCTAATTGTCCTATTGCAGGAAAAGCAGACTTGCGTCCTTTCCAAAACAATTCTTGCTCTTGTGCATTATTAGCTTTGCGTACAGAGGTGGCGTGGCATTGATTACATTGTTGAGTAACTTGCTGGATTTCCCATTGCAGCGCTTCATCAAAACCGTCCAGTTCGCATAGCAGAATCGCTGCTGCATCAGTTGGATATCCAGCTTGGCAAAAATTTTCCGTAGCTTGAATGACTGCTTGATCCATCATTTCCAGGCCTGCAGGAATAACACCGCTGGCAATAATATTTGCCACAGCTTCCCCTGCATCTTCTATACGATTAAAAGCAGCAAGAATGACTTCTTTATTGGCAGGTTTAGGTAATAGCTTCACCTTGGCTTGGATCATGATGGCTAACATGCCTTCGGAGCCAGTGAGTAGTGCCAGTAAGTCATAACCAGGATTTTCATAACACTCGCTGCCCACAGTAATGACCTCACCATCAATGTTAACGAAAGTGATTTCTAGAATATTATGTACCGTAAGACCGTACTTTAAACAATGTACGCCACCAGAGTTCTCTGCAATGTTACCGCCAATAGTGCAGGCAATTTGCGATGAAGGGTCGGGTGCATAATAGAGATCATAAGTAGATGCTGCTTCAGAAATGGCTAAATTACGCACACCGGGGCCGACCCGTGCATACTGTAATTCATGGTTAATTTCGTAAATCTGATTTAGTTTAGACAGATTAAGTAAAATGCCATTCTCAATAGGGTGCGCACCCCCCGATAGGCCGGTACCAGCACCGCGCGTGACAATCGGTAGCTGATATTTTTGGCAGGTCTTTACAATATCAATTACTTGCTGCTTTGTTTCAGGCAATAATACGGCCAGCGGCAGTGACCGATATGCAGTGTAAGCATCGCATTCATATGGGCGTAATTTTTCAATTGATGTAAAAATGCATGCTTTGGGCAAGCATGAAGAAAATAGCGCGGGAATTTCGCTTCGATCCAGCATATGCTTATGATGTATTTCGTCAGTATTCAATGATTTTTGAGAATACATTAATTAACCACAACATGGCTACACAATGATACTAGTTTGGATCGCAATTGGTGGTGGTATTGGTTCAGTAATGCGTTACCTGTTGTACACAAGAATTGATCAATTACATTCATCTGAACTACCGCTTGGTATTTTGGCAACCAATATTATTGGTTCTTTTCTAATGGGGTTGTTGGCCTGGTTATTTACCCATCACATGGATATTGCTCATGAACATCGCTCTGCGATTTTGGTCGGGGTGTTGGGTGGATTTACAACTTTCTCAACCTTTTCACATGATACATTA
>JANQKJ010000340.1 GCA_028281205.1 Gammaproteobacteria bacterium | reverse complement strand
TCCCAATTCAGTCTTAATCATCAAAGGAGAAAAGTTAATGAGAAAATTAATATCGTTACTGATCTTAACATTCGTCATGTTGACCTCAACAGCTGCTGTCATTGCTGAAAGTAAAGGTCAACAGGCTGTTTTAATTCACCTTAGTTCGTACACAGATAACCTGCATTCCGCAAGTATGGCACTCAAAGTAGGGCATATGCTTTCTAAAAATGATGTATCCGTGACATTGTTTCTGGATCTTGAAGGTGTGCGCTTAGTTGATAAAAACCAGCCACAAAATTTGCAGTGGGGTTCGGGCGATTCTATTGAACAGCTATACCTTGCATATATAAAAGCAGGTGGCGGCGTGCTGGTATGTCCTCATTGTGCTGAAGCGGCAGGTGTTATCGATTTACGCGAAAGTGCAGTGATTGCCAGCCCTGATAGTTTATTAATGGCAGTAAAAAATGCTGACAAAATTTTAGATTACTAGCTTAAGGAGTCAAATATGTTTAGTACATTATCGGTACCATTTGGCTGTGTCATGCTCTACAACGTAGTCAAATTAAAAACTGGTGTCACAGAAGAAGATGTGCAGTTGAAACTTGGTGAGTTGTGCAATGTAGTAAAAAATACATACGGAGACGACCAAGGTGGTTTTATAGGTGGTCAAGTTTTTAAGTTTACAGGGTTCATTTCTGAAGAAGGTTCTGTTGCTTCTGAGGGGAAACATACAGATGATCACATAGCTATTGTTACTTATTGGCAGTCATTTGATCAGCATGAGAAATCTCATGCTGATCAAACTTTTAAGCAGAAGTTTGATGAGCTGGCAGAGTATGCCACTGAAACTTATGAAATAGGCTACCAAATGCTATGGCAAGGTGAGCCTGAGTAATCAGAAACATAGCTGCTAAAGAAGTGCAAATATAATGGAATTTGACCCAGTAATTTTGTCGCGTATTCAATTTGCCTTGAATATAAGCTTCCATATCTTATTTCCGTCTATCACTATCGCGCTTGGGTGGATACTTGTTTACTTTAGAGTCCGGTATACATTGTCGCGTAATGAGGAGTGGGAATATGCATATTATTTTTGGGTAAAAGTATTTGCACTTACTTTTGCGCTTGGTGTTGTATCTGGCATAACAATGAGTTTTCAATTCGGTACCAACTGGCCGGGTTATATGGAGCGTGTTGGGAATATTGCCGGCCCTTTACTAGGTTACGAAGTACTGACTGCATTTTTTCTGGAAGCTTCATTCCTGGGAATCATGTTATTTGGTAAAGAACGCGTGTCTAATAAGTTGCACTTGGTTGCTAGCTTATTAGTTGCGATAGGCACAACCTTATCTGCCTTTTGGATTTTAGCTTTAAATTCATGGATGCAAACACCACAAGGTTATACGCTAGAGGATGGCGTGTTTGTTGCTGATAACTGGCTAGAAATAATTTTTAACCCTACCTTTCCATACATGTTTCTACATGTTGTTAATGCTTCATTCTTGACTTGTGCGTTTTTGATTGCGGGTATTAGTGCCTGGAGAATGATTAAATGTGTAGATGGCCCTGCAACTAAGCGAGTGTTCAAGACTGGAGTTTACTTAGCAGTTATATTAGCTCCATTACAGTTAGTGATTGGTGATTTCTATGGTTTAAATTTAGTTGAGCAGCAGCCAGCCAAGATTGCAGCAATTGAAGGTGTCTGGCAGACAGAGAGAGGGGCTGATTTTACTGTTATGGGCATTCCCGATGAGGAGAATAAAAAAACACATTTTGCAATTACTATCCCTAATATGGCGAGTTGGATACTTACGCATGATTTTAATGGTGAAGTGAAAGGATTAAATGAATTTAAAAACAGCCATCCGCCAGTGGGAATTGTTTTTTACTCTTTTAGAATAATGATTGGTGTAGGTATGTTGATGATTATTGTCAGTGCGTGGGGTGCGTGGACACTTATTAAAAAAACACAACCATCTCCAAAGTTATTAACAGCATTTTCCTGGATGACATTTTCAGGTTGGTTGGCATCATTGGCAGGTTGGTATGTAACTGAAGTGGGCAGACAGCCTTACATTGTATATGGCCAGATTAAAACCACCGAAGTTGTGGCTGACCACCCAGGTGAACATATTGCTATTACTTTGTTTGCTTATGTATTGATTTATTCTTTTTTATTATTTTCCTACATAGCATCACTTAGGTATTTGTCATCTAAACCAGCTGGTTCGCTTACATTAGTGCAAGAGTATGGAGGCTGACGTTATGGAATATGCATTACCAATTATTTTCTTTTTCTTAATGGGATTTGCGTTATTTCTATATGTGATCCTGGATGGCTACGACTTGGGTATAGGTTTATTACTGCCATTGGCTGATGATGGTGAAAAAGACCTAATGATCGCTTCAATTGGTCCGTTTTGGGATGCTAATGAAACATGGATTGTCTTAGGTATTGGTATTTTGCTGATCGCATTTCCACTTGCTCACGGCACCATACTCACAGCGCTGTATTTGCCGGTGACGTTCATGCTGATGGGGTTGATTTTAAGAGGAGTAGCATTTGATTTTAGAGTTAAAGCGGGCGACCAACACAAGCCGATGTGGAATAAGTTATTTTTCATCGGTTCTCTAATTACTACAATATGCCAAGGTTGGATGATTGGTTCTTATATTACTGGTTTGAGTCCGTCGTTGGTTAATTCAGTATTTTCTTTACTAATCGCAGTAACATTACCTGCATTGTATATATTACTAGGTGCGAGCTGGTTATTGATTAAAACTGAAGGTGAGCTGTTTGATAAAAGTATACGCTGGGCACGTTATGCCTGGTTGCCAATGGGTATCGCCTTAATCACAGTATCAATTGCAACACCATTAGTTAGTGAAAGTATTGCCAGTAAATGGTTCACCGTGCAAAACTTTATTGGGCTAGTGCCGATTCCATTTACAACCATAGCCGCATACTTGGCGGTGGGCTGGTTATTGAAACAGAATCACATCATTAAAGGTGGATGGGAATGGCTGCCGATGGTGGGTGTTATTGTTATTTGTATTATGTCCAGTATTGGTATGGCTTACAGCCTGTTTCCTTATGTTGTGATTGACCAAATGAATATCTGGCAAGCCGCTGCAGAAAAAAATTCATTGTTAATTATTTTAGTGGGCGTGTGTATCTCGGTTCCTTTGATAGTGGTGTATACGGGTTTTGTTTATTACATATTCCGTGGCAAAGCGAGTAATTTAAGTTATGGAATGGATAATTGAATTTGCTTAATCTGTTTCTTCGATTATGAAGGAATTGTAATATTGCGTATATTTTCTAGCTATCTATTGCACATCATTTGACTATATAAAGTATATACATTATATTTTGCTGCGTAATTAATAAGCATAAGGAATATGTATGTCCAAAAAAGTATCTAAATCTAAAGCAAAGAAAACAGCTAAGCAGATTGCACGCAAAGCTGTAAGAAGAGCTGGAGTTAAGAAAAACAAATCTAAAGCTATTAAAAAGGCAACTAAAGCGGCATTGAAACCAGCAAGGAAAGGCTCAAAAGGAAAAGCTAAAAAAGCGGCACGTAAAGTAGCTAAAAAAGCTAAGTAGTTTTATTTGCCATAGTACAATTTAAAAGAGGTGCTCATGTGAGCACCTCTTTTACTTTACTAGAGTCTATAAATTTGCTTGGTTATATTTTTGCTGTCTTCACCAAGATAATAAATGAAAGGCGCTGTTACTGTCTCAGCTGCGGGAAACTCACTAGGATTAATTCCGGGATAATTATGCGTTCTTAAATCGGTGCGCACGATGCCAGGATGCACACCATTAACACGGATTTTTTTATCACCATCCAGTTCTTCGGCAAGAATATTTAGCAAACCAACTTGCCCCTGTTTGCTAACACCGTATGCACCCCAATATGCCCGGCTAGCTTCATCAATAGTGAAAAGTATGCAAGGATCGTTACTCTTTTTAAGTAAAGGTATACATGCGCGTGTAAGTAAAAAAGGGGCATGCAGGTGTAAAGTGACCAGCTTTGACCAGTTTTGAAGATCGATGTTTTGTAGTGGTGTTAAGCCACCGACACGACCGGCATTATTTAACAGGCCGTCAAGTTTACCGTATTCTTTGTCAATAGAGT
>JANQKJ010000089.1 GCA_028281205.1 Gammaproteobacteria bacterium | reverse complement strand
TTGACGCAAGTAACCATGCAGTCGCAAGACGTCGGCCAAGATAGACTAAAGTATGTTTTATGTTGTCTTTATAAGTGAAAATTAACAATTAATGACCTTGTCAAAATAAAACAAGTGCAAAGCCTCTATTCACGTTATAGTACAGACTACTTTCACATGGAGGAAGGAAGTGAATCTTTTAAAACCAGGACTTTTAATATTGTTGGGCGCATATCTCATGTCATCAGCCGCATACGCTGAAGCTACTAATAACTGGTATGAATCTTCTTCATACCAGTGTAGCGTTCGGGCTGAATTATATGATCCAGAAATAATGGCACAAACTATGGCCAACCCTGTCAAATTTAAACAATTCATGTCTGTTATGAGCCAGCCAGAAACAATGCAAATCATGCTGTCATGCGCATCAAACCCTGAACAGTGGGCTGCCTGGATGACCAAAGTCAGTAATCCAAACAAAATGATGGGTACCATGATGGTTTTCATGAACCCACAATTTTACTTTAACTGGACGGCTGCAATTATGAACCCTGCTTTTTACAAGCCAATGTAAAGACTGTAAAACGCATTATTCATAACTCTATGTTAATGTGTTGTAGTGATATACTTTAACTTTAACATTGAGAGTAAAAACTCATGAGCAAAGACACTGCATACATAAAGTCAGCATTATCCACCGATAACTACGAAGCTTTTATGGTAGGCGATAAACAAGCTGGCGAAGTGCATTGGCTAACAACTGAAAATTCCAGTGGAGCACCTACCTATTCCGGTTTATGGCGCTGCGAGCCTATGACTTTTGATTACGAATTCCCGGGTGACGAAATTTTCCACATCATTGAAGGTTCGTTATTGATAGAGCTAGAAGATGGCACCAGTGTGAGCGTGGAAGCTGGTGATATTATCTCTTTTAACAAAGGCATTAAATCAACCTGGACGATCCAGAGTTCATTCAAGAAATTTTTTGTGATTTCTAATTGCTAAAGAGTTTTTGTAGCCATAATATTCTTCTAACAACATAGATTGCTAGGTTGGCAATAACAACCTAACTTCATAACAACTAACTTAGAAAACGTTAGTTAGTCAGCTCTAATACAAGGGGGAATTTTTTAACGCAGTAACAGCAATACAGCTAGCTTTATAACTGGTTCCACTTCTTCTTACGCTGCCACGGAATCCTCGTCAACACAATGCCAAAGATCATACTCGCCACAACAACTAAAGCCCCACGCGTGAACCATTCGCGGTCTTTTAACGGTGACTTAAGTACCTCACTTTCTGTTGCCAGCTTGTCATAACGGTCTTTTTCTTCAGCTAGCTGGGCCTTAAGCTCTGCATTTTCACGTTGTAGCTCCAGCGGCCTTTTAGCAATATCTTTCAAGCGCTCAATCTCTTTTTGCATAGTGGCTTTTTCTTCAGCCACGGCTTGATCAAATCTTGTTTTGAGTTTTTCATGGCGCTTTTCAAGTGCCGCTAAGCGGTCACGCCCTGAAGGTTGGTTTATCAAATAACGTGACAGTACCCAGCCTTCAACTCCATTAGGCATGCGTACTTGTGTGTAACCCTCACTTTCTTGTAATACCTGCAGAGGAGTACCACTTTTTATTTGTCGGCGAATTTCATGCTTGGTACTTTGACCGGTACGTAACATGATCTCAAATTCATCGGTGACATATTTAGTAGCTGCTAGGCTGGTTTGGCTGGCGATTAACACGCCACCAACAAGTAAAATTTTAACTGGCTTCATTTTGTTTGTTGTTAAAGGTCAACTCGTGAAACGGTATAACCATCTTTTTCCATTAAAGCAAGTACACCCTTATCGCCATACAAATGGACTGCACCAACGGCAATGAAAGTATCGCCCAAGCGCATTGGCTTACGCATATAGTGTTCCATCACAATGTTTCTAATCTCTATAACGTGCCTGAGATAAATTTGTCGCCACTTCTCATTTTCTTGCTTTCTTGGAATGAAGCTTGTACTAATTTCATACATACTTTTGAGATCTTGTTTCAGATATGCATCAAGCATGTCCTCAATGATATTCCTCATATCATCATAACTTGCAACAGTAAATTCAAGTAATGCTACTTGTGCATCAATAGGCATTTCCTGCAAAGTAACAATAAATTCTTCTATTGACTCAACTTGGAACAACTCTTTCCTTTGGTCAGCAGCACGCTCAAGTAACGCATAGTCTAAAATCACATCATTGCTCTCTGCGCGCACAGCGAAACTGCGCATTGCCGCCCATGGTCTCAATGTCTTGACTAATTCAGGCTCCATCCCCAAGGTGTCAACCAACACCTCTTGTATTCTTTTAAAGGTTTCTGCGTCAACGTAATCTTCTAGCGACTCGCCCCTAGGCAATACCATATCGTGCTTGATCAGTTGTCCACCCTTATATGGATTCCAATAATGATCACTGGGGAATGCTTCCATAGCAAAACTTTTTGAATCATCCAGCACTTTGTTGACCTTGTCATGCAACTTGCCAATACGTGCGTCGTTCATGTGCAAAGTGCCGAAAATATGCCCAACATATTGCCCATCTTTTTCAATTTTCCAAAATAATCCCTCATTAAATTCTTGTTGGCTTTCTTTAGCTGTAACACTAGCCAAAAGCACAAATGAAATTATTAACAGTAAAATTGTAATAAATTTATTTTTCATGCAGCTCTCCCGAGACGCTAGACATAACGATAGACAAAAATCATATCTTTTGATTCAAAAAAAGCTGCTTCAGTTACCTGAAGCAGCTTTTTTTGGGTTTAATTCAACTAACTCAGACTAAGCAAGGTTAAATCTGCCTTAAGATCTTTGGCACCTGTTCATATACAGGTGAAATAGCATCATGTGGGCATGCATCAACACAAGCATAGCAACGGATACATTCATTCTCATCAATAAATAAAGAATTGTAGTATAAGCCTGAAGTGTGCCCGGGGCGTACACGTTCGAACTCTGTCACGTCACCATTACTTACTTTAAAGTTGGTTGCTTCGACAATGCAGTTCTTAATTGGCTTAACCATTAAACACTCATCACACAACACGCATTTAGCATTATCTATAACAGGTGCCGGTGAACGTGCATCCTCAAATTTATCGTAATAAATATCTGCCGAAGAAAGTCCAGCTTCTTCTAATACTTTTACCCCGTGGTCAATCATCGGAGGCGGCCCACAGAAAAATGCTTTAATACTGTCTGCATCCAGTACTTTATTCAAATAATGCTCTTGGAAATATTGGGTAACGAAACCACGCGGGCCATCCCAATCACTATCTTCAGGCTCTTCGGACAACACCGGAATAAACTTGAAAGTCTTACAGGCGGGCCAATCTTTTTCAAAGGCTTTTAATTCATCTACCAAGTAAAGATCTTTTTGTGTGCGTGCGCCATAGAAAAAATAGAAGTCACGTGGAATATCTTGCACTTTAACTTGTTGCGCTATTGCATTAATTGCGCTCATACCAGAACCACCGGCAATACCAACAATAGTTTTATTTGAATCATCAATACCGAATTTACCCATCGGCCCTGACAGTTCAACTTTTTCGCCGGTACGGTCTTTTTCAGCTAGCCAACCTGAGAGTTCACCACCTTCCACTAAGCGGATAAAGAAAGTGTACTCATTAGGATTCTCTACTTCTGGAGCCTGTGCAAAGGAGTACGAACGAGGCTTTTGAATACCATCAACTTTAATAGTTCCGTATTGACCAGCACGTGCACTTAATTTGTATGAACCTTCCGGACATTTAACAACGACTCTGTAAGTGTCATAAGTAAGATTTTCAAATTTTATGATCTCACCTTCATTAGTATGAACACGCAATGTCTGAATATCCGGATTTGGCTCCGGCAAAGTTCGAATATGAAAATCAAATGGATCGTTAAATGTATCTAGCTTTGCCATTAGTTAAAGACTCCTGGGTGTAGTTTTTCGGCTTGTTTTAAGATTTCATCATCAGAGGCTTCTACACCTTGATTACGTGGATCTTCCCGCCATTTTTCAATATACCCTTCTTTACCTCCCCACTCTTGAAGTAAAGCTTGTTTACGCATTTTCTCATCTGCTTTTTCAACTTCGACGAGTACTGAATAGAATGTTGGACTCTTGCCAAAGTCAGTCAACATTTCAGTATTCAAAGCGTTAATGTTTACACCGCCTGGTGTATTACTACCCTTAAATTGTTTTTGTGTAGAACACATACCTGACAACATGCCTTCAATGATTACTGCATAAGCGTAGGTTTCACCACGATCGTTATATAAACGACATAGATCACCATCTTGCAAACCACGTTTGTTGGCTTCCTCAGGGCTAAGTTCCACAGTCGGACGCGACATCATGGCCTGTAAACGAGGAACAGACTGGAATGAGTCACCAATGAAATAATGAGATGCGCTAGACAATACTTGTAGCGGATACTTCTCGCGCTTGGGATCTTCTTGGCCTTCAATTTCAGGCACATAAGATGGAAGTGGATCTACACCCTCATCTTTGAGTGCTTCACTGTAGATTTCAATTTTCCCACTTGGTGTCGGCCAGCCATTCTTCATAAAGTTGCGACGGTCAGATTCAGTATTGGCTCGCGCCCAACCATTCTTCTTAATATAGTCAAAAGTGATGCCTTCCATTAATGGATTGACTTCATCTTGTACTAAGATGTCACGAATGATTTCTTCATCTGTCTGAGTAAAGGCATTATCGCCTTCTTCAACGTAACCCATTTTTTTAGCTAGCATACGGAACAGCTCAGAGTTACGCACACTTTCACCCAAAGGCTCAATGATTGGCTCATTCATAGCAAAATACCAGTTACCATAAGTTGCAACTAAGTCTTGTCGCTCAAGCTGCGTATCTGCTGGCAACACAATATCGGCATACTCACAAGTATCAGTCCAAAATGTTTCATGCACAGCGACGAATAAATCGTCGCGCATTAACCCACGTCTTACGCCATTAGTATTGGGTGCGCAGTTGGCTGGATCAGAGTTGTATACAAAAATTGATTTAATAGGTGGATCAAGTTTTTCACCGTCATAACCAATGTCTTCATCTAAAGCACGGCCAATTTGCACCATACTGACCATACGCTTCGATGCGCGATCTCCCAAGTCAGGGCGATGTAATTTAGCCAAATCGTGGCGTAACCACATTTCTTCCAAGTTACCAAAGCTTGCGCCACCGCAACGATGTCTCCAGGAGCCAGTTATACATGGCAATATTAAAACTGCACGGCACATCTGGCCTGCATTCTGGTGTCTGTTCAAGCCATAGTTAGCACGGATTACAGCAATATTTGCTGATGCATACTCTACTGCCAATTTTTCAATGTCCGCAGCTGGCACACCAGTAATCTTTTCAACTTTGTCTAGAGGATAGTCTGGCAGTTTTGTTTCTATTAATGCTTCCCACCCTAGTGTTTGTTCTTTAAGGAACTCAATATCATGCATGCCTTTATCTACTATGACTTTCATCATGCCAAGTGCAAGGGCAGCATCTGTTCCTGGTCGTGGTTGAATATGCCAATCCGCCATCATGGTCGTGCGTGTCTGACGAGGATCAATTACCACCAGCTTGGCACCACGCTCTTTTGCTTCACGAATAAATGGAATAGCGTGAACACCTGTACTAACCAAGTTAGCACCCCAAAGGATAATGTAATCAGCTTCTTGTGCGGCCTCGTGTATTGATGTATTTGCATGAGCCATACCATATGTGTGCAAGCCCGCCCACATTGCTGCATAAATACAAATGGACTGCTCCAAACGAGCCGCTTCCATTTTGTTCCAAAAGCGTGAATCCATAGTCCAGTAACCCACCATTCCCATGGTACCTGAATACGAATATGGCTGAACCGCCTCTGAACCATACTCTTCTATGGTTTCCTTAAAATTATTTGTAATGGTTTCTAGTGCTTCATCCCAGCTGATGCGCTCAAATTTTGCACCCGGACCTTTGGGTCCTACACGCTTGTGTGGGTACAGCACACGATTATCGTTATAGACAAAATCAAGGTAATGATTCACCTTGTTACACAAGTAACCACGAGTGATTGGATGGGTAGGATCACCTTGCACGCGTACAGCCTTGCCAGTGGAATCATCACGAGTCACTAACATCGAACACGAATCCGGGCAATCATGTGGACAAAATGAATGGTGCACTGAAAAGCCCTCTGGGACTTTAATGCGATCGCTGACTTCCGTTATTTTCTTGCTGTCTGCCATGATGATGCCTCCTCACTCCGCTATAATCTGGCTCTTTTATTGTGTGTATATTTTAGTATGAATCCACAGTATCAACATACTACAAGCCCATTTTTAGAACAACTTCAGGGGCTTAAATTGGATAAATCTGATGCAGCTCGGTTAGACATATAGCCGCACTCACAATAAGGGTATCTGTTCTTCTCCAATTGCCTCTGAATCCAGTGTTAAGTTAGAGATTGAAATGCCTAATAAACGTACTGGTAAATTCTTTGTCGTAGCATTTTCTAGCAAGCCTGGAACCACCTTCATAATTAACTCCGCCGTGCGAAAACCGGCCTTGCTCGAGTAACTGCGAGTCACTTGGGAAAAGTCAGAGAATTTAACTTTTATAGTCACGGTTTTCCCTGAACCACCATACTTACTAAGCTGCTCCTCAATCTCCTGGCTTTGGATAGCAAATACTTTAAGCATGTCATCTTGAAAGTGTAAATCTACTTCAAAAGTATCTTCGGTACCGATTGATTTACGTAAGCGGTCTGCTTCCACCGCTCGAGTATCTATACCTCGAGATGCGTGATAATAGTAACTTGCAGACTTACCAAAAATAGGCTGCAGGGCTTCCAGTTCCCATGTGGCTAAATCAGCTCCAGTATATATCCCCAAGGCATGCATTTTTTCTTCTGTCGCCGGCCCTACACCAAAAAATTCCCGAATATCTAAACTTTTCACAAATGCTGGTCCTTCTTTGGCTGAAATATATAACAGTCCGTTCGGCTTACTTCTATCGGAAGCAATTTTGGCTAAAAATTTGTTATAGGACACTCCTGCTGAAGCAGTTAAACCTGTCTCACGCTTAATTCGTTC
>JANQKJ010000088.1 GCA_028281205.1 Gammaproteobacteria bacterium | reverse complement strand
AACAATAACAAGCCCCGCTACAATGCCACTGAGTAGCCCAAGTATTGTCAATTGTGGAAGTGCGTCAATGTGGCTGACTTCATGACGAAATCTATCAATGCTGTTGGTTACTCTCTGCCAAAGCTGGGACATCTTCAGAATCCGTTTATAATAAGAAATGAAGTTGTACGAAAAAGCTTAATATCACTAGATTTGCAATATTCTATTCACTATTGCTGCCTTTTAATACACAAACTTCAATGTCAGTAGAATAGGTCAAAGACACCTAGTTTATCAACGATAGCATAGGTATTAACCACGGTAATCAACGCTGATTGAGCAGGTAATATCAAGGCTATTGTTTCATGAGAGGGGAACTCTATGCGTTGGTTGGTATTGATGACGGGACTGCTGCTGAGCAGCCCTGCGTGGTCGCATATTCGTTGGTTTGTCGGCGCCGATTTAGAACCAGTATCATTTGGTTGGCAGACAACGTACATCTGGCTAATAGCCGGCGGCGTTCTGTACTGTATTATTGGCTATATTATTGCAATGAAAGCGCCATTGCTGGATGGCAAGAACAGTTTTTTTAAAGAGTGGCCTTATCAAGCGCAATGGCGGGTAATATCTTTTCTCACCGGTTTAGTGTTGTTATTGAGTGCTTTTAAAAATGAATTTTTCGCACCCAATATTAATATTGAAATAGAGTGGCTGCGTACTGTATGTAATATTGCTGAACTGATAGTGGGTGCTACATTGATAACAACCGTGTGGCCACGTTTATCAGGAATATTGTTATTGGTTACTGCAGTGTTTGGCCTAATTGCGGTCGACTTTGCCTTATGGATCGACTACTTATTTGAGATTATCGGGCTTGGTTTTATGTTCTATTATTTGCACAATCGCCCATTGGCTATTTGGTGGTTAAGGCTAGGAGTAGGTGCTCAATTAATGGGTCTGGCGATACACAATAAGTTCATACATCCTGAATTGGGCGTGCAATTTCTACAAGATTACAACTGGAACTTTATGCCCATGATTGGGTTTGAAAATTTTAATGATCTGGCATTTGTATTTAGCGCTGGTGTCGCTGAACTCTGCTTTGGATTATTGATATTCTTTGGAATAGCAACGCGTTTTGCCGTTATTTCGGTATCGGTGTTCTTCGTTGTTACTATCGCGATGATGGGGCCAGCTGATTTATTTGGTCATTTACCACTAATCGCTGCGGCAATCACGTTAATTTCCTTAGGTAGTGGTAGAAATGAAAAATTAGAAAGTTGGATTGGTTTTTCAAGTTTGGACCCAAAACCCGCTTAAAGAGCTAAAACCACTAAGGCACTAAGAACACGAAGAAATATATTTATCTAAAATTTAGGTATTTATCGATCATAAATAATGTAAATTAATTAATAATACGAATTTATAGAAAATATTTGGATTCTTGGTGCCTGGTAAGTTTTGTATTTGAGAAGTTGCTTTCAAGTTCAAAACCTTATCACTAATAAATAGACTGTCTATATGGTTTTGTTGCCACAATGCCTATAACGCATGACAATGACGCAAGCGATCACAATGCCGTAGGATAATTATTTTTATTATTCTTTGTGTTCTCGGCTCTGGCTTCCTGCTTCGCTCTACCTCCTACGTCCATGTAGTCGTTAGTGTCTTAGTGGTATGTGCCTTCTTCGCATTGCATTAAAGGCGACTAACAGAAACAAAACGCCGCCCACTATCGATAATAAACCGCCTAGGCCCATCATGGCCATGCCCAAAATCTCTGGGAGCCGTTCCAAGGTTTGTGCTGCGCCGACTGCTTTCCGCTGTACACCGTAACCACCGGACCAGGCTAATCCAAGTATATGGATCATTTGGCCACTACCATAAAACCAGCCTTGTAAA
>JANQKJ010000351.1 GCA_028281205.1 Gammaproteobacteria bacterium | reverse complement strand
AGGCTAATCATTTCTTGTTGGAAATCATTGCCCCATAAGTGCGGGTTCTCAAGTTTGATCTGATTAATGACATCAATACCAAAGTTCATGTGCATGGATTCATCACGCAAGATGTATTGGAATTGCTCAGCCACACCAGTCATTTTGTTGCGCCGGCCCATAGAAAGAATTTGGACAAAACCTACGTAGAAGAAAATACCTTCAAACACGACATAGAAAGCAATTAAATCGCGTAGTAAACGTTGATCCATCTCAGGAGTACCTGTGGCAAAGTGTGGGTCGCCCAGGCTTTGAGTGAAAGGTAATGCCCACTCGGCTTTCTTAGCCACTGAAGGCACTTCACGATACATATTAAAGACTTCACCTTCATCTAGCCCAAGTGACTCAATACAGTATTGATAAGCATGGGTATGTAATGCTTCTTCAAATGCTTGGCGTAATAAGTACTGGCGGCATTCAGGATTAGTAATGTGCTTGTAAACTGCTAATACTAAGTTGTTGGCTACTAATGAATCGGCAGTAGAGAAGAAACCCAGATTACGTTTAATAACGGTGCGTTCATCATCAGTCAGACCATCAGCACTTTTCCAAAGAGCGATGTCTTGTGTCATATTGATTTCTTGCGGCATCCAATGGTTGGCGCAACCATCTAAATATTTTTGCCACGCCCATTCGTATTTGAAAGGTACTAACTGGTTAAGGTCAGCGCGACAGTTAATGATTTTTTTGTCATCAACGCGAATACGTGCGGCACCCATTTCGATATCTTCAAGTCCTGTGGCACCTGAATCTATTGCAGGAGGTGTTTGCATAGGCGCGGGTTGTGACGTTGGTGCTTGTGATTGAGTGGTTGCATCCAGCGTAGGTATTTCAGCGGTATTAAGGTCTGCAGGCATGCTAGCAGCAAGGTTGTTTTGTGCGACAGGATTGACGTCTGCTAATGGGTCGTCCCAGTTTTGCATATTAATGGTTCTCCTAATAATTATTATAGCTATGGAGGAGATTCACCGTCGTTAAATAAACAACAGTGTTATCTCCCATAAACAGGGCGTCAAAGCAGCCCTTCTCCTCTAGTTGCGTGACCGCAAATTCTTGTTCAAAGCTAACTACATTGCTAAATCTTAGCTACCTCGTTAACGCTTTGAAAAAACATTATTGCTATTGGCAGGCTTCACAATCAGGATCCAATAATGAGCAGGCACTTGGCGCGGCACTACTATTAGCTTGAATTACATCTGATTGTTGAACAGCATTAAGCTTGCCTTGTTGATGATTTTCCATGGTGCTTTTTTCAACATGAGTGGCACCAATTGAGCGTAAGTAATAAGTTGTTTTTAACCCGCGCACCCAAGCTAATTTATACAAGTTATCCATCTTCTGGCCGGAAGGTTCAGCCATGTATAAGTTGAGCGATTGTGCTTGGTCAATCCATTTTTGGCGGCGTGATGCGGCCTCGATTAACCAGCGTGGATCAATTTCAAATGCGGTTCGATAAACGCTTTTAACATCTTCGGGTACGCGATCAATATTTTGTACGCTGCCGTCATAATATTTAAGATCATTAATCATGACGTTATCCCATAAGTTAAGGCGCTTAAGATCAGAAATTAAGTATGGGTTAGAAACAGTAAACTCACCTGATAAATTCGATTTAACAAATAAGTTTTGATAAGTCGGTTCAATACTTTGGGTAACACCGCAAATATTAGAAATAGTTGCAGTCGGTGCAATGGCCATGGTATTGGAGTTACGCATACCTACAGCCTTCACGCGTGCACGCAAGGCATCCCAATCAAGTTGGCAGGAGCGATCCACTTTAACAAAGCCACCACGTTGTTTTTCAAGCAACTCAATAGAGTCGATAGGTAAAATACCTTGTGACCATAACGAGCCTTCATAAGAAAGATAAGTACCGCGTTCTACAGCAAGGTCAGTTGACGCTTGAATAGAGTAATAGCTAATCATTTCCATAGAAGTATCAGCAAACTCAACTGCTTGTTCGCTTGCGTATGGAATACGCAGTTTATAAAGTGCATCCTGGAAGCCCATCAAACCTAAACCAATCGGGCGATGACGCAGGTTCGAAGTACGTGCTTTGTTTACGCTGTAATAATTGTAGTCAATGACATTGTCGAGCATGCGAATAGCAGTATTAATAGTTTTTTCTAATTTCTGCTCATCCAGCTTGCCGTCGATAATGTGTGCTGCAAGGTTAACCGATCCTAAATTGCACACTGCGATTTCATCATCAGATGTATTTAATGTGATTTCAGTGCATAAATTGGATGAGTGCACAGTACCGATATGACCTTGCGGTGAGCGAATATTGCAAGGGTCTTTAAAAGTAATCCAGGGGTGGCCAGTTTCATATAACATGCCTAGCATCTTGCGCCATAGATCAGTGGCTGGCATACGCTTATAATTTTTAATCTCACCTTGTTCAGCAAGTTGTTCATAATGGCAGTAGCGTTGTTCGAAATCTGTGCCATATAAATCATGCAGATCAGATGCATCATCAGGAGAGAACAACGTCCAGTCCTGTTCTTCGCTGACACGCTTCATGAATAAGTCAGGGATCCAGTTGGCAGTATTCATGTCATGAGTACGGCGGCGGTCATCACCCGTGTTTTTGCGCAAGTCTAAAAACTCTTCAATGTCTAAATGCCAGGTTTCTAAATAGGCACACATTGCCCCTTTACGTTTACCACCCTGGTTTACTGCCACAGCTGTATCATTAGCCACTTTTAGGAATGGCACTACACCCTGTGATTTTCCGTTAGTGCCTTTAATGTGTGAGCCCATTGAGCGTACTCGTGTCCAGTCATTACCCAGGCCACCAGCAAATTTAGATAACATCGCATCATCTTTAATGGCATCAAAAATACCATGCAAGTCATCCGGCACGGTTGTTAGGTAACAAGAAGATAATTGTGGACGTAATGTGCCTGAGTTAAACAATGTGGGTGTTGAACTCATGAAGTCAAAAGAAGACAACAAACGATAAAATTCAATGGTGCGTTTTTCACGTTCAATTTCATTAATGGCTAAGCCCATCGCAACACGCATGAAGAATGCTTGCGGCAACTCAATGCGCGTGCCATCGGTATGAATGAAATAACGGTCATATAAAGTCTGTAAGCCCAAGTAAGTGAACTGATAATCGCGTGCAGGCTCTAGCGCTTTACCTAGTGCCTTTAAGTCGTAGTCTTTGGCCAGTTTTGGATCAATCAATTCAAGCTGTGCGGCACGCTTAATATAGGATTCGAAATAATCAGCGTACTGCTCAGTCATTTCTTCCTGGGTGGCCTTGCTGGGTGTGTCATGCAAGTAACTGAGTGCCTCGCAGCGCAGATTATCCAACAGTAGGCGAGCTGCCACATAAGTATAGTTTGGCTCTCTTTCTATTAGCGTACGTGCGCTCATAGTGACGGCAGTGGCTACGTCACTTTCTGGTACGCCGTCGTATAAATTTCTTAGCGTTTCATTAATGATAGGGTGTGGCTCGACATTCTCGAGCTGTTCGCAAGCACTATTAACAACACTCTTAAGCCTTTGAATATCAAGAGGTTTTTTATCGCCACTAGCACCGGTGATATTAACTTGTGTGTGTTCTGCGGCAGGTTCGGCTTGGTCTAATGCCTGTTGTTTCTCAGCACGTTCCTGAGCGCGGCGTTCACGGTACAGAACATAGGCGCGCGCCACTTTGTGGTGACCGCTTCTCATAAGCGCTAATTCAACCTGGTCCTGAATGTCCTCAATGTGGAAAGTGCCGCCGTCGGGACGGTTACGAGTTAACGCTTGTTCAATATGAGTAGATAATTGTTTTACTGTGTCATGTACACGGGTAGAAGCAGCCGCTTCTCCTCCTTCAACGGCTAAGAATGCCTTTGTGACAGCGACTATAATTTTATTACGATCAAAGCTGGTGACTTTCCCGTTACGACGAATGACACGATAGTGGCCAGGTGCCGTAGACTGTAATTCCAACTCGCTAGGAGCGTCAGCAGGGACGTCTGTAAGTGGGCGAGTATGGCCATTTTCGTAACTTGTTGTTGTGTTATTAGATTGCATTAAGATTCTCTTGGAACTTTATGATTATTTATAGATTTTTTTATTTATCAGAGAGCGACTTTTCCATCCCGCCCAACCGGAGAACACTATAAGTTGAGGTAGGATCAGCCGTCAACCCCAATATGTTGTGGATAGGGGTGTCAGTAAGCTGTGGATAACTTGTGTAATGGACAGCTGAAAATGAAAATAATGTGTACTATCGCGCACTTACAAATTTATTTGCTGAACACACGATAAGTAGAAACAAATAATCAATCGATGTTGATAGAAAAATTTTATTAACCCACTGACAGTAATTGATTTTGAGTAAGGAAAATTTGGCGGATTTATGAAGGGAATCAATGCACGCACAGAGGATCCGCATTCCACGCGGACAGACTGGAAAAATTTACGCCGCTTGTTTCCATACTTATGGGAATTTCGTGGACGTATTATGTTGGCGCTGCTATGCCTGATGGTGGCTAAAGCGGCGACGGTAGGAGTGCCAGTACTACTCAAACATATTGTTGACTCGCTAGACACAGAAAAAATTGCTTTGCAGCTGCCTATTGTCCTATTGCTTGGCTATGGTGCATTACGTCTATCCACTGGGCTATTTAATGAACTGCGCGATGTGTTATTTGCCCGTGCGCGCTTTCATGCAATTCGCAGGTTGTCATCTGAGGTGTTGTGGCATTTGCATCAATTGTCACTACGTTTTCATTTGGATCGTCGTACCGGTTCGGTAACACGTGATTTAGAACGCGGTACGCAGAGCTTAAGCTCTCTGTCGAATTACTTTGTATTTACAGTGATACCAACAGCATTTGAGATTCTGTTGGTGACAGGCATTTTATTTACTTCGTACCAACCGCAATTTACGTTAATTACTCTAGGAACGATTATTGTATACGTAGTATTTACAATTATATTTACAAATTGGCGTATGCATTACCGGCATCTAGCCAACAAACTTGATTCTGCCGCGCATTCGCAAGCGGTAGATAGCCTGCTCAATTATGAAACCGTTAAGTACTTTAATAATGAAAAGTATGAGGTTGAACGTTATGCGGATACTTTAAATCAGTGGGAGCAGGCATCGGTGAAAAGTAGTTTTACCATGTCATTGCTGAATTTTGGTCAGGCGACAATCATAGCTCTGGGTGTTACCGGGATAATGATTTTTGCAGCCCAAGGTGTGGTAGCAGGCGACATGACCATTGGCGATCTTGTGCTAGTGAATGCTTTAATGCTGCAGTTATTTATTCCTATGAACATGCTGGGTATTGTTTATCGGCAGATTACTTATTCGCTGGCTGATATGGATTTGTTAGCTAAGTTGCTGGAAGAAACACCGGAAGTAAAAGATGAAACCAATGCCAAGACATTAGCAATTACTCAAGGTGCGATCCGGTTTAACGAAGTGAGTTTTTCCTATACTCCAGAACGCAAGATTCTGGATAAGGTTAATCTGGAAATACTGCCAGGACAGAAAGTTGCTGTAGTGGGGCCATCCGGGTCAGGTAAGTCAACCATAGCGCGCTTATTGTTTAGATTCTATGACGTAACTGAAGGCAGCGTGTATATTGATGAGCAAAATATCATGCACTGTACACAAGACAGTTTACGCCAGCGGATTAGTATGGTGCCGCAGGATACTATGCTGTTTAACGAAACCATTAGCTTTAATGTGCAGTATGGGAATCCGCAGGCCAGTGAACAACAATTACTGGAAGCATTGTCTTTAGTTAATCTTGATGCGTTAATTGCAAAATTGCCCGATGGTCTCGATACCGTAGTAGGTGAACGCGGATTGAAATTATCTGGTGGTGAAATACAACGCGTGGCGATTGCGCGTGCGATTTTGAAAAAGCCAAATATTATTGTGTTTGATGAAGCGACCTCCAGTTTGGATACTAATACTGAGGTGGCAGTGATGAATGCAATTCGCAAAGTCACTAAAAATGTGACTTCATTAATGATTGCGCATCGCTTATCCACTATTATTGATGCGGATAAAATTTATGTACTTGAATTTGGCAGGATTGTAGAACAAGGCTCCCATACTCAACTACTCGCGAGTGATGGGCTATACTCTCAGCTATGGGCCTTGCAGCAAGAAGACGCGCAACAAGAAAGAGAAAATGAATAATAGCTTATGGCAGATATTTCAGACTTGACACAACTTGATAATGGCGGCGGATGCGCCAGTGATGAACCTTTTGCGTTACGTGTATTAGGTGACAGTATGGAGCCTGAGTTCAAAGATGGCTGCATAATTATTATTGACCCGTCTGCGAATGTAGAACATGGTAAATATGTGATGGCAGAGGTTGATGGTGAATATATATTTCGCCAGTTTATCCAGGAAGGCGAAAATTATTTTTTAAAGCCAATAAATGAAGGTTATAAGTCGATGCAAGTCGAGGGTCCTGGTGTGGTGCGTGGAGTGATTACGCAGAGGGCGGGGACTAGACGTAAGTATCATAAACATTACGACTGACTTTGCTTGCTGCAAACGGCGATAGCGGCGTTAAAAATTTTTTCAATGTCGTTATTTATTATAAATAAACTCCTCCATTTCAAAAATTTTTGCCTTGCTCTCAACGTTTTCGCTAAGCAAGTGTGAGTTATAACAATACAATTAATCTTCTTACAAAACGTGAGGCGGTTGTACTATATTAAGTTGCTTCAAGTTGCTGGTGAAAATATTAAACCTAATTAGATAAAGTTACTTTTTGTCGTAGCGATTAAAAAATTTCACATATAGGTAAAATAGTAAAAAATATAATGCGACTAAGGAAAGTATTTGTAGGTCAGTAAAGCCGGAAAAAATGATGGTTGCTACTGATGCGAATATAGCCGCAACTAAAGCAAATCGATTTCTCTGCCAGGGTCTCATAATAATTTCGCATTTGGTTTAATGTTGATTAAGTAGAATAGTCCAGACTGGCTTAAATCACAAAGATTTGTACGTTTTGTACAGGATTAGTCTTGTATGCTAGATAACTGTATTAGCCTGCTTTAGGTTTAAGAAATTCTTCGGCATCATCACCATCAATTTGCTGATTGTTACTGTCAATTAATGGTTGATCAAAGTCATTCCAGCCACGCAACCCGGTTTTGAGTGAAGTAGCTTTCTGAAAACCTAATTGCTGTAATGTATAAGCGGCCAGACAACTGCGCTTACCTGAGCGACATATTATAATCACGTCTTTATCGCGCGCGTTTAACAATTCGTTATGAGTTTCATCATAACCAGGTTCGGCAGCCTGCTCCAGCACGCCGCGAGGGATATTGTGTGAATTAGCGATATGCATGGCGTTGAATTCTTCCGGTTCACGCACATCGATTAATAACAGAGTGGATTGTTCCAGTTTTTCTGCCAAGTCCCAAGGCATTAATTCAGCGATATAGCTAGCTGCTTCAGCTACCAGCTGATCATATGTTTTCATTGCTTGAAAATTAGAGAGGCTTTTTGTTTGCGCGCAATCCCTGTTCAACTGCAATCACAGCTGCCTCTACGCGCGAATGAATATTGAGTTTGCGTAGAATTGCTTTGACATGTAACTTAACTGTGCCATCAGAAATTCCTAAGTTTCTAGCGATAACTTTATTGCTTTGGCCTTCGGCCAATAAGCTAAGTATTTCAGCTTCGCGCGGTGTTAAATCATCTATCGGGCTGGGCTCGGTTTCTAAAATAGGTTCACCCTTAACAACACGTGCAAGTATTTGTGTCAAATTAGGTGCGACTACGGTTTCGCCTTTTACAATTTCACGTAAAGCGGCAACGACATCATCAGGCTCCATGTCTTTCAATAGATAGCCTTTAGCACCATTACGCAGGGCTTCCACTAAGTCGCGTTCATCATTACTTGTTGTGAGCATCGCAATCGGTGCGTCAAAATTATTCTGCTGTAATTGTTTTAATACTTCTAGACCAGATATATTAGGCATACGCATATCAAGCAAGACAATATCAGGTTTTAATTCCTGTGCCAGGCGTATACCTTCGTGGCCATCGCCTAGAGAACCTACTACATCAATATTGTGTCGTTCGAGTAAGCCTTGTAGACCATCTCTAAACAGAGTGTGATCATCAATGATTAGTACGCGTAAATTCGAGCTCATTGTTTATTGTATCAGTGGTTGGTCTAGAGAGTGCATTATCGCTGAATTCTAGAATAATTCGAGTGCCTTCGCCGGGTTCACTTTCTACAGTCAATTCTCCGCCAAAACGCTTAGCACGGTCACGCATAATAGATAAACCGATGTGTTCTCCAGAATGAATACTCTTTTGTGGCTTGGAGAAGCCAATACCATCGTCTTCAATAAGCACCATATAGTGCCCTGGCGAATTTGCACACATCATTATACGTACATTCTCCGCATCACTATGCTTGCGTATATTAGTTAATGATTCCTGAATGATACGCAGGATATGAAACTCTGTTTCTGCTGGCAAGTCGATATCTGGCCATTCATTTTGAAAGAATACTTGGATTTCATCATTGACCTGACGGAAACGGTCAATGGTTTGTTCTACTGAAGCTATCAGGCTGACCAGTACAGTGGGTGACCTAAAGTGGGCAATTAATTCGCGAATTTCAGTGTGCGCTTCATTAATTGAGGCCTCAATTTTTTCCATTTCTGCCCAAGTTTGTGCGTCGTTACCTTGATGCAAGGTTTCATCAAGTACCCGCACTTGGAAACGAATACTTGTAAGAGTTTGTGCCAGTGAGTCATGCAACTCATTGGCAATGTGAGTGCGCTCACGCATGATAGATAGAGATGTTGTTTCTTCATCCAGGTGGGACTTTTCAATGGCTGCTCCTAAATGCCTGCCGATACTGGTAAATAATTCATCGAATTCTTCAAAGTCGTCTAATGAGTCTTTTAGAACATAGAAGCTATAGGCGCCGAGTAAGTGCTCCTGGTATTGTAGTGGAACAATTAAAATAGACATTGCCTGATCATTAAAATATTTCTTGCATATATGATCATCGCAATCAAGTAATTTGATACTGAGTACGCCAGTGCTTTCCTGTTTTGAAGCACTTGATTGATTGAGTAAACAGTGTTTGCCGTGTTGAGCAATAATATCCTCATTACAATTAATATGTGTTAGCAACTCAACTTTATTCTCATCTTTTACTAGATAGGCGACAGCCGCTTGTGCATCAACTAATTCTGTCATGTTGTAAAGAAACTGACTTAGCAGCGATTCAACATCGCGAGATAAATTAATACTATTAGCTACATCGTATAAGATCGATAAAGAGCGAGTTTTTTGTGCGATGTAATGAGTATGTCTTTGTACTTGTGATTCGGCGTCAGATGATAACGATCGCAGCATCTCGCCAATAAATTGCAAGTCTTGATAAATATTAGCGTAGTCACCCATGGGTTTATGAGAAAACTGTGCGGCTAGATCACCCGCGCGAATCATTTGTGTCCAGTGTTTAACATGGTTAGTGGGGACAATATAGCTATCCCAGATATACCAGAAAGTCAGTGCAATAATAATTATGCCGAGCAGTAATAGCCAAGTTGATAGCAGTGGTGCAAGCAGGCTTGATAGTAAGGTGCCAATACCGATAATAATTCCTGCCAGCGGTAAATTAAATTGCTTGTTGAGTTTGTCTAGTAAGGCGCGCATCTATAACGACTTACATGTTTGAGTTAGCGGGCTTGTTAGTCATTGTCTGATTGGCTTGGTTTGTAATTAGGGTCGTTAGGATTCAAGAATACAAAATGAAATTGTTTAGCTTCTAATTCAATATAATCAATCACTGTGCCTTTGAGTAAATCAAAACTGCTTGCTGATACTACAATATCGACGCCATTTGAATGAAAGGTTTTGTCTTCACCGTCTGCATTGCCAACATCGTCAAAACCCATGCCATAGTGAAATGATCCATCTTGTCTTTTTGTTACTGCAATACGCAAAGGTAAATTATCTGTTTGTGATTCAAGCGCAGACTTTTTGATTATTTCCGCTGCTGCTTCAGAAATTGATACATCGTCCATAGTAACTGCTTCCTAAAATATTAATATGTTTATTATAACTATTATGTGTAAATTAAATGGAATTTTACTTGCAAGTTTGAACAAAATTTAAAAATCGTTGAATCCATGGGTTTTGCTTATTATGACGTTGGTGAGCATAGCAAGCGAGGGTATTGTGAATATGGATACCGTCTTGCCTATTTTCAATGCCTTGCCCGCGGATAACATCAAACACAAGTGGAGTAGCGCTTGGAAGTTTGGATAAATAAGAATAATGAAATTCATGAGCATTAACAGGTGCAGACTGTGTACTGGGCCAAAATGCGTGTTGATTTTGTTTGAACTGAATATAACCGCGTCCTTTGGGTCTGGCCGTCATTATGCAATCGGCATCAATTAAACCAACCATTTGTGATTGTTGGCCTTGATAGTCAATGTTGTTGCACAAATACATTAACCCGCCACACTCTGCATATGCAGGCAAGCCGTTACTAAGTGTTTGCAGAATACTTTGACGCATAGATTGGTTGCGTTCTAATGCATGCATGCATTTTTCAGGGAAGCCACCACCAATGAAAATACCATCTACTTGTGGCAACTGTTTGTCTTCGAGAGTATTGAATGGGACTAGTGTTGCACCTAATGTCTGGAACATTTCCAAGTCATCAGCATAATAAAAACCAAACGCACTATCTTTTGCATAGCCTATACGAACATTATAGTTATGGCATGGCTTGTGCCTTGTAACAGACACATTGGGGATGTCACTACTGATCGCCAGTAAAGCATCTAAATCGACTTGTTCTGCTATGATGTTGCCCAATGCTTGAATTTTTTCTAGTGCATGTTGATGTTCATTACTGGGTGTCAGACCCAAATATCGTTCTTCGAGAGTAAGTGCATCATTGCGCTGTATAGCACCAAATACTTTTAGATCAGTGTAATGTTCTACTACTTGACGTAATTTGTTTTCATGTCGGCTACCGCCGACAAAATTCAAAATCACTCCCTGTATATTGACCTCAGGATCAAATGATTGATAACCAAGTAACAAAGGTGCGATACCACGAATCGTGCCGCGACAATCAAGGACTAGTACTACGGGAGATTTTAATAATTTGGCTAACGCTGCATTACTGTTGCTACCATCTAAATCTAAGCCGTCATGTAAGCCTTTATTGGCTTCAATAATAGAGATATCTGCAGATGCGCTTTTGGCATAGAATAGTTCCAGAATCTCTTGATTAGATTGCGTCCAAAAATCCAAGTTATAACAGCTTCGTTGTGACGCTGTTGCTAACCACATAGGGTCGATATAATCCGGACCTTTCTTGAAAGTCTGTACAATCTTTTTTTGGACATGCAATGCCGCACAAACGCCACTGGTGACAATGGTTTTGCCTGAGGATTTGTGAGCAGCGGAAAATAATATCTGACCCATGAGTTATTTTCGTTTTTCAAGGTCTAAATTGGACTGTTAAAAGCGTACTATATAAACACATTAATAAGCACTACCCGTAATCGATAGTTATGTCTACTGAGAATAATAAATCCCCTGCTATAGGGATGATTAGCTTGGGCTGCCCCAAAGCATTGGTTGATTCTGAGCGCATTATCACGCAGTTGCGTAGCGAAGGTTATCAAATTTCCAATGAGTATGAGGGTGCAGATGCAGTCATTGTCAATACTTGCGGGTTTATTGATGCGGCAAAACAAGAATCATTGGAGGCTATAAGCGAGGCGCTTGATGTCAATGGTAAAGTGATTGTTACAGGCTGCATGGGTGTGAATGAAGAGGATCTTAATGCAATACCACGAGATGTGTTAAGTGTTTCCGGGCCACAAGACGTTGACTCGGTTATGCAGGCAGTACATCAATCCGTGCCAATTAAACATGATCCATTTATAGAGTTAATTCCACCACAAGGGATTAAACTCACACCCAAACACTATGCGTATATAAAAATTTCTGAAGGGTGTAATCACAAGTGTGCGTTTTGCATCATTCCTTCAATGCGCGGCAAATTAAAAAGCCGTCCGTTATATGAGGTTATGCAAGAGGCTGAACAGTTAGCCGCAGCAGGAGTTAAAGAGCTATTGGTTATTTCGCAGGATACCAGTGCTTATGGTTTGGATATAAAACATGAAACGCAACTTTGGCGTGGCAATGTGTATAACAATACACTACTAGATTTATGTCAGGCCTTAGGTGAACTGGGAATCTGGGTTCGTTTGCATTATGTATATCCATATCCGCATGTAGAACATGTTATCCCTTTAATGGCAGAAGGAAAAATACTGCCGTATATCGATGTTCCGTTTCAGCATGCAAGTTACGATGTATTGAAAAGAATGCGTCGACCTGCCTCTAGTGAACGTACTTTAGAACACATACAACGTTGGCGAGAATTGTGTCCTGATATTGCCATACGTAGTACATTTATTGTTGGTTTTCCCGGAGAAACCGACAACGATTTCGATCAGTTGTTTAGTTTTTTGCGTGAAGCAAGACTTGATCGAGTGGGCTGTTTTCAATATTCACCTGTTGAAGGTGCGCAATCCAATAAACTGGATGGACAAATCGATGATCAGCTTAAAGAGGAACGCTGGCATCGTTTAATGCAACTGCAACAAGAAATCAGTGAAGACAAGTTAGAAGAAAAAGTTGGCCGAACTTTGGATGTGTTGATTGACGAAGTGAATGAAGAGGTAGCGCTAGGTCGAAGTTATGCCGATGCTCCAGAAATTGATGGAGTGATTCAGGTGTACAGCAATAAATCTTTGCAGGTTGGTGAAATTGTAGCAGTGGAAATTGAAGAAGCTGGCGAGTATGACTTAATTGGGTCGGCTTTGTCATGATTTGTAGTTAGCAATTTTTTAACTAATCTTTCATCTAAACTTCAAAAAAAATAAATTATCAATAAACGTCGGTTTGATATTTTTTGTTTGCTTAAAATGCAAAAAGACGTCGATCTTCGAAGTCCAGACTCCAAGGCATGTGGGGTCATTTAATTGAAATGGCGCACAGAGCCAAAGTGCGCCATTTAGTTAATTCCATTGCTAGATTTTGTCATCAATGCGTCAAGCAGAATTCATCTTCATGTAGTTATTAATGACTAACATTCAAATCAGTTGATTTACATTAGTCCATATTCTTTGGTGTAAGCCGTATGCTTTCCCAATCCCCTGTACTAGGCGCATTCCCATGCGCCTTTTTTTATTGTGGTTGATAAATCTAAGTATTTAGCTCAGTGTTTGAATGTGGCCAGGTTTTGTACTGGCCGGTAGTGTTTTTTGTGAGAATCTACAGATATACTGCATAGAAGGTGCAAGACACCACCCTATAATGTATATACATTGTATATCTTGTATTCAGTATACTTCGTCTATGAGCGACAAGAATAAAAAAAATAAAAGCAAAGACAGTCAACTTGTCATTCGTATCAATAAAAAAGAACGTGACGAATTTGTATCATTGTGTGAGGACCTAGATACCAGTGCGGCGCGAGAAATACGAAGATTCATTCGTGATTTCATCAAAGAGCAAGAAAATTAGTGTACTAGCACTTGTGATCGAATATCTCGACTAAAAATTAAACTTCCACGTCATAACTGTCATTTAGTGTGTAATTGATTGGCTTTTTGCGGTTCAATTGATCAGTAAGTCTATTTCATAACAGTCAACGCATGAAACTTGTTTTCATGGCAAGTGAATAAAGCGATAATAACGTCTCATGATTTTTTAATTGAACAAATATTCATCATTCTATCCGCAATATAAGGAACCTAATCTCATGGAAAAAATACCTGCCACGTTAATACCGGGCGATGGTATTGGCCCTGAAATTGTTAACGCAACACTTAAAGTGCTAGAGGCGTTAGGTGCGTCGTTTGAATGGGAACAACAACTGGCAGGTGTTGCTGCAGAAGACGCATGTGGCGACCCATTACCACAAGCTACTCTTGATAGTATTCGCCGCACCAAGCTGGCTTTAAAAGGCCCCTTAACTACACCAGTTGGTAGTGGGTTTCGTTCTATCAATGTAAGGTTACGCGAAGAGTTTGAGCTGTTTGCTAATGTACGTCCAGCAAGAAGTTTTTTATTGGGCGGACGATTTGAAAATGTTGACCTTGTGCTAATACGTGAGAACTTAGAAGGCTTGTATGTTGGTGTAGAGCACTACATTCCGATTGCAGATGATCCAAAAGCAGTCGCTGAGGCTTCCGGTATTATTACTCGTTACGGTTGCACACGTTTTGCTGAGTTTGCGTTTAACTGGGCGATTAAAAATAAACGTAAAAAAGTCACTATAGTCCATAAAGCAAACATCTTAAAAAAATTAACTGGATTATTTCTTGAAACAGCCACGGAGTTGGGTAAAAAGTATGAAGGTCAAATTGAAGTTGAAGAGCGTATTGTTGATAACTGTGCAATGCAACTTGTATTAAACCCCAATCAATTTGATGTGTTAATTACTACTAATATGTTTGGCGATATTTTGTCGGATGAGATTGCTGGATTAGTGGGTGGCTTAGGTTTAGCACCTTCTGCCAATATTGGTAAAGATGCATCAATCTTTGAAGCCGTGCATGGTTCCGCACCTGACATTGCCGGCAAGAAGATTGCTAATCCCACTGCGTTAATGTTAGCAGCGGCATTGATGCTGGATCATGTTGAAGAAGCCGACAAGGCGACTCGATTACGCGAGTCACTCGATGCACAACTTCGAAGTGGTGAGGGCCTAACAGTAGATTTGGGTGGTAAGGCAAGCACCATGGAATTTGCTGATAATATTATTGCCCGTTTATAGTTCGACAATAATTAATGTGCTTACATTAAAAGTATTGACGATAAATCTAGGAGATTTTAGTTCCTAGCAAAATATCCTTCTGCCGTAACTGAGTTAAGGTTGTGTGCCCGCCGTGTAGCACTACTTCTTCATTCAGTGATGGGATTTCTTTAGCCAAGCCAATCAGTATCTGTTCACTTGTTTGGGTCTCGTTAGCCGCAATTAACTCAAACAGCCTTGCTGTCATCAGGTTCATTTCCATGAAGCCTACTTTGTCATTTAAATCTCTATACACGAGAATAAATGTCGGTTGTTCGCCCGCAGATTGGGGTTGAAAATCAGGTTTTATTTTGTGTACCGGAAACTCATATCGGTTTAACTGGGCAAAAGGAGAGAGTACCGGAGTCCCCTTGAGTAAATTGCCTTCTTTATTGATATTTTCCCAATTAATATCTACATCAAGAAACGATAAAACAATTTCTAACCATTCGTAGTGAGTCAGTTCTAATAAGAACGGTGGGTCTTCAGGTTGAGGTTCACGTTCCTGATTTAGGTAATCAATAAATTCTTTAGAAATATCTTTAAAGTAAGGCGAATGACTTTGATGAATTGAGAAAAAATCTCGTACCATTTTATGCCAATCTTCATCTGAGTAGAGTGTTCTAGTTACAGGAAACCCGCTAGCTAAAAAATTTTGTACATTGCGATAAAGAAGACCGCGATAAATTTCCATGCGGCGGTCTTCTATTTCTACAGGCGCAGGGTTGTTATCTGGGTCTCTTAAATGTGCAGTAAACTGATATTGCACATCTTTAAAAGTTTGTTCAGTTTCAGGCATTGGCTGCCACCACGGCGCTTTGGTTGTTCCACTTTTCTTGCAGTGTACAAATGCGGTCAACTTCTTTCATTAGTACCGGAAGTTCCGGGATATTGAAGTCTCTTTCTAATAAGGTAGGGAATACACCAAAGGCCTCATAGGCTTTATCTAGGATTCCCCATACAGGGTCGATTACATCGGCGCCGTGCGTATCAACAATTAAGTCTTCGTCTTCATTGAAGTGGCCGGCGATGTGAGCATAAGTGATGCGTTCTTTAGGCAAGGCTTTTAAAAATTCAACCGCATCGTAGCGATGATTTACAGAATTAACATATATGTTATTAATATCGAGTAACAATTCGCAATCCGCTTCTTCTAGCACAGCTTTGATGAAATCAATTTCTTCCATTTCTTTGCCAGGTGCTGCGTAGTAAGAAGCGTTCTCCATAGCAATGCGTTGGCCAAGAATATCCTGGACTTGCTTGATTCGGTCAGCGACATAATGCACAGCACCTTCAGTAAATGGGATAGGCATTAAGTCATACAAGTGTCCATCATCTGAACAGTAAGTTAGGTGCTCAGTGTATTTAAGAATATTATGTTGCTGCATGAAAGCTTTAATATCTTTAACCAAATTCACATCAAGTGGAGTTGGGCCACCAATGGACAGTGATAAGCCGTGAGTTACAAACGGGTAGCGTTCTGTGTATTCACGAAAGCGTTTGCCTAAACGACCACCCATACCAATCCAGTTCTCTGGTGCTACTTCCATAAACTGAATTTGTGGAGCATTGGTCTCTAGAAGTTGTTCCAGCATATGACCGCGACGTAAACCTAAGCCAGCGCCGTTGACACAATAGTCTTGTGAGGGTGTTTGATTGTTCATAATAACTTTGAAAAAGAAATTGATTAAGAGTTCCTATTCCTTTGGAAACATTAACGATAAATAGTAATCGACGCTTACATATCGTCCCGCACCCAGATAAAACAATGCCAGCAACATAATGAAGTAAGCAGATGCAACTTCAATTCCGTTTTTAAGAATAGTAATACTGCCTGTTTCACTCAGATATCTATAGTTAGCGTGTTCTCTGAGAACATTTTTAACGATATCCTTACGCTTATTACCTTCTTCAATTAAATCAGTGCGCCATTCCCATGGCATTGTTTGTTGGGCTTCGTGAAATTGATGCCAACCATTTTCCCAGTGAGCTGTAGTTGCAGCAACTACCATAGTAATCATTAAGGGAATAGCAAACCAGCGTACAGCGAAACCGATTAGTAAGGCAATTCCACCAATAAGTTCAGCACCACCTGCCAGATACACCATCAATGTTGGGAAGGGTAAATTTAGTGAATGTTCAAACCATAAAGCAGTATTTTGAATGCTTTCTTGGCTTCCGACTTTGGAAAGGCCGGCATAAATCATGATTGGAGCTAAAAATATTCTCAGTAGCAGCGGTGCTAAAAAGTCTAATGCGCTCAGTTTGTCAAAAAGTAAATTTATATTTTTTATTACACTGATCATGGTTACTCCCAATTGCTAACTTAAATGTGTTGTCAGTTAAACGTGATTTACGTAACGACAAAATTAAATATGTAATTGATTTATAGACCTGCTTTGTAGTGTATTTCCTTACATGGTTTATGTATGTTTTTTTTAAGAATAAATACTATTTATATAGAGTCGCCAAGTAATTACAGTATAGGTGATTGTCAAGCGTAAAAAAACGGCGGCTCAAGAACTGAAGCCGCCGTTTTTAAGTTTAGTATCTACTAATATTCGAAACTAACTTGTGTTAAGTGTCATTAAGACACGTGGTTTAGTGATAAATGTTTAACTATAGTGCTTAGCTTTCTCCTTCGCCGCACTTACCTTCGCCGCACTTACCTTCGCCACATTTACCTTCGCCACACTTACCTTCGCCGCACTTACCTTCGCCGCACTTACCTTCTTCGGCTTTGCCTTCACCACACTTACCTTCACCGCATTTACCTTCTCCACATTTACCTTCTTCGCTCTCAGCAACCATGTAGCCTGAAGACAGCTCAGTCATATCAAATGGGTTAGCGTCTGCATTAGCAATAGGAATAGCAATTACACTTGCAGTTAATGCAGCACCGACTGCAGCAGCGATTGGCTTAAGTTCGTTTTTCTTAGACATTTACTATCTCCGTACTTGTTTATTTAGTTTGTTGTTAAAATTTAGGTCTGGATATTTACTTCCTGCAATTAAAGACCCTAATCATCGAATATATATTACAACCATTCGAAAATGTATTGTAACCTTATATAAATCAAGGGGTTGTTTTCACCTTGGTTAGAGGGTCCACAGTTAATATGAGTTCCCAATAATTTAGAATGGTTGAATAACGGGCAATTTAGCCAGTTTTGCTTTTATATTCACAAAGATCATAGATTGTGCAATCTAAGCATTTAGGCGAGCGAGCAATGCATGTGTAACGACCGTGCAATATCAACCAATGATGTGCGTCGCGTTTGAACTCTTCAGGGACCAATCTTAATAAACGTTTTTCTACTTCCAGTACAGTTTTACCTGGGGCAATTCCGGTGCGGTTGGAAACGCGGTATATATGTGTATCTACCGCAATAGTGGGATGGCCAAACGCGGTGTTTAAAACAACATTGGCAGTTTTTCGGCCGACTCCAGGCAATGCCTCCAATGCAGCACGGTCTTCAGGTACTTGGCCATTGTGCTCATTAACTAGTAATCGACATGTCTTAATAATATTTTTTGCCTTAGTGTTATATAAACCGATAGTCTTAACGTAACTTTTTAGCTTTGTTTCACCTAGCTTTAAAATTTTTTCTGGTGTGTTGGCAATCTTAAATAATGGCTTAGTAGCCTTATTAACACTTACGTCGGTAGCTTGCGCTGACAAGATTACTGCAATCAATAATTCAAACTCATTTTTAAAATTGAGTTCAGTAGTAGGGTGAGGGTTTTGTTCGCGCAAACGAGTAAAAATTTCTGTGCGTTTAGTTTTGTTCACGATTCAATATTAGTTAAGACTATTTTTTGTTGAAGTGCTTTTAAGTGCTTGTAGTTTTTTAGCTAAGTTTTGTTTGTTACTAGATAAAAATGCCAGCTGATTTTCCTTTTTCTCATCTAGACGTTGTGTTCTTGTTTGCATGCGTTGTTTGCAATCATCGGTAAAAGCTTTTTTGTTGGATTTAAATTGCAGCCTATCAATTGCATAAGAGAATGTTGCACTCAAAGGAATGTGGCTGGGACATACTTTGTCGCACTCACCACACACGGTGCAGCTGTTGAGAGAATTATCTTTTGCTTGGGTAAGTTTTTTCTGGTTGATGAGTGTGTAAAGATGCTCTGGATTGATATGGCTAGGGCATACAGGCTGGCATTTGCCGCAGTGAGTGCATGCCGTATGTGAGCTGAATAAAGGTTCAGCTGGAGTAAGCTCATCAAGGGCAATATTGTATTGCATACTAATGCAGTCTACCGGGCAAGGTGCAATACATAGTTTGCAACCTGTGCAAAAACAGTCGACGACGGTATGCAGTTGTTTTGCTGCGCCAATAATAGCGTCAAATGGACAAGCTTTAATACACAAAGTGCAGCCAATGCAGTGGTCTTCATTAATCACTGCTAGTGTTTGGCTGTAAGAAGCTAACACTGTAGACATAATGTAATTATTTCACACGCATACCAGGTGTAGCACCGCTGTCAGGGTGGATTACGAATAAGCCACTATCTTCACCACTGGCTGCGAGTACCATGCCTTCCGATAAGCCAAAACGCATTTTGCGCGCAGCTAGGTTAGCCACCATAACTACCAGTTTGCCTTCCAGGTCTTTAGGGTCGTAAGCACTCTTAATGCCGGCAAATACATTCTTTTGTAATCCGCCCGTAGGTTCACCCAGATCTAATGTTAGTTGTAATAATTTATCTGCTCCATCGACATGCTCGGCTTTAGCGATGCGTGCAACGCGTAAGTCCAGTTTGGCAAAATCATCAAACGTAATTTCATCAGCGATCGGGTCGTCGGCTTTAGGTGCAGCTTGTTGTTTGCTTTCTTCTACCATATTGTCTACCACCTGTTTTTCTATACGTGTAATAAGGGGCTTGAATTTATTGATTGTATGTCCTGAGGGTAATGCCTGTGCACTTGCAAGGTCACTCCAGGAAATTTTGCAATTTAGAAATGCTTCAGATTTTTCTGCAAGTTCAGGCATGACAGGCTTTAAGTAGCCTATTAGTAATCGAAACATGTTTAGGCCAAAACTACATACTTGATGAACTTCCTGTTTGTTTGCATCGTCTTTAATGCGTTCCCAAGGTTTGTATTGATCTATTACTTGGTTAGCCAAGTCTGCAAGTGCCATAATGCTGCGCATAGCTTCTGAGTACTTGCGCGCCTCGTAGAGTTGTTTTATTTCAATATTTTTTTCACTTGCGGTTTTAAAAGTTTGTGTGCCTTCAGCAATAAATTCGTCAGTCAGTTCAGCAGCAAATTTTTTATAAATAAATCCAGCACAGCGACTGGCGATATTGACTAACTTGCCAACCACGTCACTGTTAACGCGTTGTTGGAAATCGTCCAGATTTAAGTCGATATCCGACACGCCATCATTTAACTTTGCAGCGAAATAGTAGCGCAGATATTCTGGCTTTAAATGATTTAGATAAGTACGCGCCTTTATAAATGTACCGCGTGATTTTGACATTTTTTGCCCATTAACAGTTAAAAAACCGTGGCAGAAAACACTAGTGGGAGTGCGCCATCCAGCACCCATCAAAGTAGCGGGCCAAAACAAAGTGTGGAAATAGGCGATGTCTTTACCTATAAAATGGTACAACTCAGCACTGCTGTCGGGTTTCCAATAAGAATCAAAATCAACACCAGTACGATCGCAATAATTTTTGAAGCTGGCCATATAACCGATCGGTGCATCCAGCCAAACATAAAAATATTTTCCGGGTGCATCTGGAATCTCAAACCCAAAATAAGGAGCATCGCGTGAAATGTCCCAGTCCTGTAAGCCATCGGCAAACCATTCAGATATTTTATTGGCTATCTCGGGTTGTAGACTGCCTGACTGTGTCCATTCTTTTAATGCGTCTTCAAGTGAGCTGAGCTTAAAGAAGTAATGCAAATTTTCTTTTTGAATCGGTTGCGCGCCACTCAGCGCCGAACGCGGATTGATTAAGTCGGCAGGTGTGTAAGTGGCCCCACAGACTTCGCAGTTGTCACCATATTGATCTTCAGCTTTGCATTTTGGGCAAGTGCCACGTACGAAGCGATCGGGCAGAAATACTTTTTCTTCTGGGTCGAATAAATCAGTTACGGTATTGGTACTGATATAACCATTGTTTTGCAGTGCTTTGAAGATGCTGGTGGCGAAGTACTTGTTTTCATCTGAGTGTGTGCTGTGAAAATTATCAAACGCAATATGAAAATCAGCAAAGTCCTGCTCATGCTCTTGCTTGGTTTTTGCGATCAATTCCTCAGGAGAAATCCCTTCTTGTTGTGCGCGTATCATAATCGGTGTGCCATGTGCATCGTCGGCGCATACATATATACATTCGTGGCCACACATTTTTTGAAAGCGCGCCCAAATGTCAGTCTGAATGTACTCTACGAGATGGCCCAGATGAATTGAACCATTTGCGTATGGCAATGCGCTAGTAACTAAAATTCTTCGATTATTCACGTGCTTACAGGACAAATTGCTAAATGAGCGCGTACCTTACCAGCTTCACAATAATGCGGCTAGATAGAAGAGGTATTGGGAAAATATCTCAATCAGGAGCTAGGCAGCTGTGCTTCGGGATGGTTAACTGCGTTTCCATAATAGTCAGTCACTTAATTTAGTTACGAAGAGGATTCACCCCATGGCGAGTGTCAGTGCACAGCAAGTTGAAGATACCCTTAAAACAGTCGAAGATCCAAATATCGGCAAGAATTTTGTTGCCTGTAAAGCGGTCAAAGATATTCAAGTCGAGGGCGATAAAGTCAGTATTCAAATTGAGTTGGGTTATCCAGCCATGAGTATGCGTGAACAAATGGCTACTTTGATTAATGATAAAGTCGCCCAGCTTGAGGGTGTCAAAGATGTCGACATTACTATAGGGTGGAAAATTCAGTCTCATTCGGTACAGAAAAGCCTTAAACCTCTAGAGAATATTAAAAACGTAATCGCTGTTGCGTCAGGCAAGGGCGGTGTTGGTAAGTCGACTACAGCGGTGAACTTAGCCTTGGCCCTGTCTGCTGAAGGCGCAACAGTAGGCATACTGGATGCTGATATTTACGGCCCCAGTCAGCCACGCATGCTAGGTGTGTCAGGTCAGCCCGAGTCTAGTGATGGCAAAAGTCTGGAACCTATGCTCGGGCATGGTATTCAAGCCATGTCGATTGGTTTCTTGATTGATGAAGAAACGCCTATGATTTGGCGTGGGCCGATGGTGACCCAGGCATTAGAGCAGTTACTTAATGACACGCGTTGGAGAGATCTAGATTATTTGGTAGTAGATTTGCCACCAGGAACAGGTGATGTGCAGCTAACTCTGGCGCAGAAAATACCTGTGAGCGGAGCGGTGATTGTTACCACGCCGCAAGACATAGCTTTATTAGATGCACGTAAAGGCCTAAAGATGTTTGAGAAGGTTGAAGTGCCAGTGCTGGGTATTGTGGAAAACATGAGTGTACATATATGTAGCCAATGTGGACATGAGGAGCCAATTTTTGGCACCGGTGGTGGCGAAAGAATGGCACAAGAGAATGATGTTGAATTGCTAGGTAAGTTGCCTTTGGACATGAGCATTCGTGAACAAGTGGATGGTGGTGAGCCAACAGTAATTTCTTCACCAGATAGTCGTGTGAGTGAAATTTATAAGGAGATTGCACGTAAAACAGCTGCTAAACTTGCGGGCCAAAGCAAAGATTATGCTGCCAAGTTCCCTAAGATTGTAATTCAAAACACTTAATGACAAGTTTTAGTAGTTTCCCAATCAATCGTGTTGTTCTACTATTGCTGCCGGTATGGCTTAGCTCTTGCTCCACACCCCTGTCTAAGCCTCTGCTAGAGCCAAAAGTTCAAGTCCGAGATCTGGAAATCACTGATGCAGCTTTGGGGGGCATTGATGCGATTGTCACTCTTGATATTGATAATCCTAATGATGTGCGTTTGAGTGCCAGAGGTTTGAGCTATGAATTACTCGTTTCCGGTAACCAATTGGTGACTGGCCAAGATGATCAGTCAATTTCTGTGCCTGCTTATGGTAGCGAAACGATTGAGCTCCCCGTGCGCCTTTCTTATTTTGGCTTAATAGAAACATTGCCAGAAGTGTTGAGAACAGGTAAGGCTGATTACACGGTAAAAGGTAATATCAAAACTTCCATCTTTAATCATGCTATTCCTTTTAGTAAAAAAGGTGATTTCAAACTACCCTTCGTCACACCACTCAATTAAGAAAAACTATGTCTATTAAATCTGATCGTTGGATTCGGCACATGTCCGAACAACAGCAAATGATTGAGCCTTTTATTTCCGGCCAGGTAAAACAAATTAATGACGAAAAAATAATTTCATATGGCACGTCTAGTTATGGTTATGATGTGCGTTGTTCAACACATTTTAAAATTTTCACTAATATTAATTCTGCAGTGGTTGACCCAAAAGCATTTGCTTCAGAGAGTTTTGTTGATTTTGAAGGAGACGTTTGTATTATTCCTCCAAATTCTTTTGCGCTTGCAAGCACGGTAGAGTATTTTCGTATTCCCCGCTCAGTATTAACAGTGTGTCTGGGTAAATCGACTTATGCGCGCTGCGGGATTATTGTAAACGTTACGCCTCTGGAACCGGAGTGGGAAGGTCATGTCACTTTAGAATTTTCCAATACCACCCCTTTGCCTGCGAAAATATATGCTAACGAAGGTGTTGCACAGATGTTGTTTTTTGAATCAGATGAACAATGCGAGACATCGTATAAAGATCGTGGTGGTAAATATCAGGGTCAAACAGGCGTGACGCTACCTAAAGCTTAATGAGTCCGATTGGATTCAGTCAATTAGTAACAGCATAACAAATTTATTATATTTACCCATTTAGCTTGAGAATAATGCTTCTGTGTGATTAATATTGTTTAAATGAGATTGCAATTGTTTAGTCAGGGGATTAGTTTATTCATGAGCCAAAATAAAGGAATTAAAAATGAAAAAAATTAAGGCTTGTATATTTAATGCTTACGGCACACTTTTGGATACTAATCTTCCATTTGATCAATTCAAGGATCCATTGGGAGATAATGCTATGAATATATTTAAGCTTTGGCGACAAAAGAGATTGCAGTATTCTTCCCAACTGAGCTTAATGAACCGCCATATTAGTTATGACAAAATAAGAAAGTATGCATTGGATTTTGCATGTGATGTTTATAACATTACTGATACTGACTTAAAAGAACAGATTTTAAATTCTCACTCGAAATTAAATAGCTTTCCTGATGCGTCCGCTGCGTTAGCCAAGCTAAAAGATAAGAGAATAGTCACTGCTGTTTTGTCCAATGGAACTCCTCATTCTTTATCTAGAGAGATGAAATCTGCAAATTTAGATTCTTCTGTAGGAAGAATTTTCTCGACCGAGCAGGTACATGCATTTAAACCTTCTCCTGTAGTTTATGAATATGTAGAGCAACAGTTAGGTTTTCCGGCAAGTAAAATTGCTTTTGTATCTTCAAACTCATGGGACATTGTGGGCGCAGTTTCATATGGGTTTTATTCTATCTGGCTTAATCGACATAACAGGACTTCTGAAAAGCTACCTTATGAAGCAGATTGTGAGATTAAAACACTAGATGAATTGGATCCTATTTTAAGCAGCTAGTCATTAAACCTGACTGTTGCGGAAAGGTGGATCCGTCTAAACGTTTGTCAATTTTTGCTTTAATATTCAGGTGACCGAATATTTATAGTCACTTCAGCGCTTTATATCCTGGATCCAAATAGCTTTAGACATTTCCAGTATGGCGGAACCCTTTTTTTGCACACGCGGTAAAATAAAATCGCTAGCAGGTTCATAACCAAGCTGGCTTTGCGGCATTTCCTGGATTTTTCCGTCAACTACATCGAAATCATAAGAGCGAATTTTAACGCCGTCGGACTGGCGTGTGACACTGACTTCGTATTCACCGTTGGCTATCTGCAAATCTCTCAACATAAACAGTTCTGCATTAGCCTCTTTACCTTTATCGTGCGGATGATAAAGGCTGACATATTTTGGCTCAAAATGTCCACCAGAAATATGGCCAGTTGTGCGTCTACTGTGTGCAACTAGTTCGCCATTGCGTAATAAGCTAGTAAAGAATAAGTCACCATTTTTTCCGGCGGGAAGATCTTTACCACCTAACCACATAGTCAGTTCAGGAAATGACTCGTCTTTATGATCTCTTAATGTTATATGCGCTCGAGTTCGCCAATAACCATCAAAACGAAATTTCTTCTCAGGGTCAAAGGCATCTTCTCCAGCTGAAGTCTGTTCTAGTCTGACTAAAAAACGTGTAATAGGCTGGTTATTGGCAACGAATACTATAGTGTAAAGACCTGGCT
>JANQKJ010000348.1 GCA_028281205.1 Gammaproteobacteria bacterium | reverse complement strand
AAGATACTATTCAAAAATTAGAAAGCGGTTTAATTCCTGACGTAGACGCATAGTTTTATAAACTTTCTAGCACTTCTCTCATTTTCACCTCAGTTACTGGAAAAGCAATTTCTGCTGTAAATTGAAACTGCCCGCGCAATTTTTCAAGATGATTATCAAATTCACTCTCAAACAGCACAATAAACTGGATTTGCGTATTGGTTTGCGCCACAGCGATTATTGACTCAAGGCTGCTCAACCGATCACGAAAAGTATGTTGGTAGTTAAATTCAGCCACGATGACATCGAACTTTTTTTTCTTTAGTAGCGATAATGCTTTACGCACCGAGGACTCAATAACGACCTCATAACCAAACTGTTTGTACAGACTACGAAAGTCCGGATAGCCGCCTAATTCAATAACAGCCAATAATAATTTTTTACTCAATAGCGCACCTTGTGGATTGTGCGATCAGGTTTACGAGTAATCTCTCCGACGTGCAGGGAAAACTTCCCGCGTTTTCTATCCTCAAAATATAATTCTAATGTTTCATTAATAATAGGAAATGCAAGATCATTCCATGGGATTTGATGCTCCTCAACGAACTGAGTCTCTAAACTTTCAATGCCCGACCGTGCCTTACCGTCTTCTATATCCGCTGTGAACATCATATACACCTGGCTGATATGGGGTAAATTATAAACTGCAAACAACTCTAAATTTGAAGCGCGAGCCGTCGCCTCTTCGAATGTTTCACGCGCAGCAGCGTGCTGTATTGTTTCATGATTCTCCATAAAGCCAGCAGGCAATGTCCAGGCACCATAACGTGGCTCAATAGCACGCTTACATAGCAATATCTTGTCTTGCCACTGAGCAATACAGCCAGCAACAATTTTAGGATTTTCGTAAAATATTGTGCCGCAATCCAGGCAACAATGCCTTAAGCGGTTATCACCATCTGGAATTTTATGCTCAATGTTATTTGAGCCGCAGTTACTACAGAATTTCAAACACTTGCTCCACTAATTATAAATAGCTTCAATAGCGGAAAGGTAGCATGCCAGCTAAATTTTATGAACCTGTGCGGTTTAGAGTAGTTAGAAAATTTCCTGCACCGAACAAGGTTTGCCAAAGATATAACCCTGGCCATAGTCTACACCAATAACTTTTAATGCTTTAATAATCTCGGGCTTTTCAACAAACTCAGCAATAGTACGAATATTCATAGTTCTTGCAACATTGGTAATTGCCTGTACCGTAGCGAACTGGGTAGCATCGTCTAGCATTGCAGACACAAATGAACCATCAATTTTTACATTATCTACATCCAGCTGATTAAGGTAATTAAACGAACAATAGCCCACGCCAAAATCATCTAAGGAAAATCTATACCCTACTTGCTTTAGATTTTGTATAAAATTTTGCGCTCGAGAAATACTCTTGACTGCAACGCTTTCTGTTATTTCAAAACAAATACAACTGGTTGGCACATTATATTTTTCAGTAAGCTCTAACAAGAACCTTTCAAAAGCAACACTCACAATTGAATGACCTGAAAGGTTTATAGAAATATTTGGAATTCTTACTTGTCGTTGTGCTTTTTCATTGAGTAATTTAAATACTTTTTCGCATACCCAATGATCAATACGCGTTGTCACTTCTAATGATTCAGCTGCGGCAATCAATTCTTGCGAGGAAACAAATTCTTGTTTCACATGATCATATATTCTTAATAAGATTTCATATGAGTAACATGTGTTTGGATCTTCCAGAGATACAATCGGTTGTGCAAACAATTCGAATTTGTCATTTTGTAACGCATCCTCAATCACCATCGCATAATGCATCTTGCCTGAATGATATGCCATCATGGTATCCTGCGTTGCCGAACTATGTACACAATCTCTACCATTTTCTTGCGCAGAGCTTAGTGCCAATGTTGATTGAGCCAATATAGTTTCAACGTCTTGCTCATCATCAATAGCAATAATACCTATTGAAACTGTGATCGCTATATCCTCACCTTGCCAAACAAATTTTTCACTTTTAATCTGCTCACGTATTACTTCACAGATCTGCAATCCATCATCAATATTTACACCCTGAAGTATTAAAGCAAACTCGTTATCACCTAGGCGGCCAATACTATGTTTGCCTACAATATTATTTTCAATCACGCGCACAAGTTCATCTAAAATATAATCTCCCGCTGCGTAACCGTATTTTTCATTTACAACTTTAAAGCGATCAACATCAATCGCACATACACATATATCACTTAACGCTGCCTGTTCACTTACAACAAGTTGTAGCAATTGGCTAATAAAATCAGTACGACTTAGATAAGCAGTTTTTTGTGCTGCATCAGTTTTTTCCAGAGTTACGAAAAAATGCTCATTGTCTAGAAACATCCCTTGTGTAACGCTAAAACGTAGTGTGTATTGGGGTGTATCAAATGCACTTACACATTGAGATTTTTGTTTTAAATTTTGCTTGGTAGATTCGCGCTTTTGTTCAGTGTTTAAAAAGCCTTTAATTGGCTCACCAATTTTGGTGGACTTAACAATTTTTCTGAACTGATCGTTGGCATACACAACAACGCCATCATCTACGGAGAGAATTGCAAAAGGTACTGCAATGTCATTGGGATGAATTAATGCTTGACGAGACTGACTATTAGTTTCGCATATAGCATCAGACTCCCTTTGATGCATTTCCAGTTGATCCATACTAAGTGATTGTAATTTCGAAACGTTTCGCGCTGCCAATTTATTGACTCGTAAAAAGATTCTCAAGTATATCCCGCTAATCGGTATTTATTCGTGCGCAGCAGGCTAAATAGTTACCAAAGGCTGAT
>JANQKJ010000335.1 GCA_028281205.1 Gammaproteobacteria bacterium | reverse complement strand
CAATTTAATGTGCGCTTAGATGATGGGCTTCAGGTCAGGGGTGACTACCGAGAACTGCAAAGTGCAGTACAAAACATTTTGGATAATGCGGTGAAATATTCGCCTGCAAATACTCAAATTGAGGTCAGCTGGGCACGCCTGAGTGATGGTGATTCTATTCTTAGCGTGCTGGATAGTGGGGAAGGAATTGAGGAAGCTCATATCCCACGCCTGACAGAGAGATTCTATCGCATTGATACTGGTCGTTCGCGTGACATGGGTGGCACTGGCTTGGGGCTTTCTATAGTGAAGCACGTTATGGAGCGGCACGGCGGAGAATTACGTATTAGCAGCCAAAGGGGGGTGGGAACCAAAGTGCAGCTATATTTCCCTGTTAAGGATAATGATTATACTGAACAACAAGTTAGCGCATAATCAGAGCGCTTGTAATATAAATGTAACAAATAAGTAATAAAGTGCAGCCTCCAATTAAACAGGCCGTGATCGCGGCAATTCTTAGGAGAATAAATGAACTTTAAACACATGACCGCGGCTGTAGCAGCATTGGTGGCAGTTTCGACTAATGCCGTATTGGCGGAGGCAAAAGTTGATGAAGGGTTAAAAGATTATTCAGTTGCAAGTGGTGTCTCGGGCAATCTTTCAAGTGTGGGCTCAGATACATTGGCCAACTTGATGACACTGTGGGCTGAGGATTACAAGCGATTTTACCCTAATGTGAATATTCAGATTCAGGCCGCTGGTTCTTCTACAGCGCCTCCTGGTTTGACTGAAGGGACTTCTAATCTAGGCCCAATGAGCCGCAAGATGAAAGACAAAGAGATTGCTGCTTTTGAAGAAAAGTATGGCTACAAACCAACAGCGGTACCTGTCGCAATTGATGCACTCGTTGTTTTTGCTCATAAAGACAACCCGATCCAGGGCTTATCGATTGAACAAGTAGATGCCATTTTCTCTAGCAACCGTAAATGTGGTGCTAAAGATAGTATCAATACCTGGGGTGATCTAGGTTTAACTGGCGAGTGGGCACGTAAGGATATTCAGTTATTCGGCCGTAACTCAGTATCTGGTACCTATGGTTATTTCAAGAAAAAAGCATTGTGTAAAGGAGACTTTAAGTCAAACGTGAATGAACAGCCAGGTTCAGCATCTGTGGTTCAGTCTATTACTCAGTCACTTAATGGTATTGGTTATTCAGGTATTGGTTATGTCACTACAGGTGTTCGTGCATTACCACTAGCTAAAGGCAATTCTACTGATTTCGTGTCTGCGACACCTGAGAATGCGATTTCTGGTAAATACCCGTTAGCGCGCTTATTGTATGTATATGTGAACAAGCATCCAAACAAGCCACTTTCTCCATTAGAAGGTGAGTTTATAAAGATGGTACTTTCTAAGGTAGGCCAAAAAGTAGTCGTAAAAGATGGTTACGTTCCTTTGCCAGCAAAAGTGGCGGAAAAGACACTTAAATCACTTGGAATGTAACTGATTACGCTATCAGTATAACTGTAGTAGGAAAGCCCTGTAATTTTTTATGGGGCTTTCTTTTTTTATCTTATATTCATATTGTTCTTGTATAATTCACTATCAAAAATTTCACCTCACTGCTAGAAAATGAACTCTACTAATTTGTCCCATGTATCATCATTTAACCAGCGTAGGTGGAAGATCCGTAAGGCAGTGGATACAGTTGCACGCCGTATTGTTCAGTTTGGAGGTATCAGTGTAATTGCGGCAATTGCACTAATATTCATATTTTTACTCAGTGTTATATATCCATTATTCGGTTCGTCCTCGGTTGAGCATGCTAGCGAATATAGTGTGCCTGGGGATCGTACTGACACACTCTACCTGGCCATAGAGGAGCAGGCGGAAGTTGCATTTCGTGTTACCCAATCAGGTCAGCTGGTATTTTTTAATGTTGAAAATGGCGACATCGTATCAGAAGGTAACTTACCTATCCCGCAGGATGATCAAATTACTTCATTTGAAGTAGTCGATGAACATTTTGGGATTCTCTCAGTAGGTTTGCAGTCCGGCGGAATCTTGTTTTTTCAACATCAATATAAATTAGAGTTCACAGAAACACAGCGCATTATTCATCCACAGGTAATTTATCCATATGGCGAAGAAATTTTTCAAGTTAGCAATCAACCACTACTAGAGTATGCAGTTGGTGAAAATGAAGAATCTTTAACAATACTATTTAGTATAGCTAACGAAAGGATTATCCTGCAGTCATTTGCCAAGGAATCTTCTTTTCTTGATGAAACTGTTACTTTAGAGTTAGGCGAGCGTGCAGAGCACCCGGTAGTTGATCCGATATTGGGTCTGTTGGTGGACCCGGAACAGGAGTGGGCATATATATTAAATCGGGATGGCAACTTATCAGTTTTTGACATCCGCCAGCAAAGTTTAGACTTAAGAGAAAAAGTTCAAGTCACAGAGACTGAAGTCAAACCTACAGTTATAGAGTTTTTAACCGGCGGTATTTCACTTTTAATTGGCGATACTCAAGGTAGGTTAGCTCAATGGTTCCAGGTGCGCAGCGAAGGGGAACTTCCATTTCGCTTAACGAAAATACGTGAAACACAAATAGATAATTCGCCTGTAGTTAGTTTGGTAACAGAACAACTACGCAAAGGAGTGATTGCAACCAGTCAGGCAGGCGTGATCAAGATGCTCTATACTACGAGTGAACGTGACTTGTTGTCATTATCTGCTAGTGATGGTGCTATTCATAATTTAGCTGTTGCTCCACGTGCAGATATTTTTATAGCTCAAGATCGGCACAGCACTATAAAAGCATGGAACATTGATAACCATCATCCGGAATCATCGGCAAAATCTCTTTGGGGTAAGGTATGGTACGAAGATTACATTGAACCTGATTATGTATGGCAGTCATCATCAGCAAGTAGTGACTTCGAGCCAAAGTTTAGTTTAGTCCCATTAACGTTTGGCACTCTGAAGGCCGCATTTTACGCAATGCTATTTGCAATGCCGCTGGCAATTTGCGGTGCGATATTCACTGCGTATTTTATGGCGCCTTCCATGCGCAGAATTGTCAAGCCCAGTATTGAAATTATGGAAGCGTTACCAACAGTTATCCTGGGCTTCTTGGCAGGATTATGGCTGGCGCCTTTTGTAGAAAAACATTTACCAGGTGTATTTAGTATTTTTATACTTATGCCAATAGGCATCGTATTATTTTCATTGCTGTGGTGGAAGATGCCTACAAGAATCCGCCATTTGATTCCAGAAGGCTGGCAGGCAGCTGCTTTGACAGTGCCGGTTATTATTATTGTGATTGTGTGCATTCAAGTATCGCCTTACTTGGAAAATTGGCTGTTTGATGGAAACATCCGCATTTGGATGAGCGAAGAATTAGGGATTGGTTTCGATCAAAGAAACGCACTAATCATTGGTATCGCAATGGGCTTTGCAGTGATTCCAACAATTTTTTCTATCGCTGAAGATGCCATATTCAGTGTCCCCAAGCATTTAACAGCGGGTTCACTCGCATTGGGTGCAACCCCTTGGCAAACTTTGCTTAGGGTTGTTTTATTGTCTGCGTCTCCAGGGATATTTTCCGCTGTCATGATCGGCTTTGGCCGAGCGGTTGGAGAAACAATGATTGTGCTGATGGCGACAGGTAATACACCGGTCATGGATTTTAGTATTTTCCAGGGGATGCGCACGTTATCAGCCAACATTGCAGTAGAGTTACCTGAATCTGCTGTGAATAGTACACACTATAGAATTCTTTTCTTGGCGGCGTTTGTTTTATTTATCTTTACTTTTTTCTTCAATACGGTGGCGGAAATAGTGCGCCAACGCTTAAGAAAGAAATACAGTAACTTATAGTAATCATGAATACTGAAAAATTAGGTTTTATAAAAAGTGGTACTCCGTGGGTGTGGTTAAATGCTGGCGCAGTATCTATCAGTATGATTATGGTCATCGGACTTGTAGTTCTGATTGCAGTCCGAGGGCTTGGCCATTTTTGGCCAAAAACTATTTGGGAAATTGATTATAACGATCGAGGTAATCTGATCCTGTTACTTGGTGAGCGTTCTATAGTTGAAACTGTTTCGGCTAAACAACTCAATGCTTCTGGTGCAGGTTATCAATTCGAAGATGAGTTTGTAGAAAGAACTCTGCTCAAAATAGGCAATAGGGATATTTATGGTGTTGATTTTAAGCTAATTACGAAACCGGGAGAGGTAGAAGTTAGAAAGCCCAAAGATGCAATACTGTTTGAAAGAACCCAATGGGGTAATTTCTATGGCTACCTTGAAAGTATTGAAGAGAGTGAAACTCAAATACCAGTAGCTGCGGATAAGCTTTGGCAAGAACTCCAAACACGTATGTCTAGAGTTGATGAATTAAGAGACCAGATTCATCAAATTGAAAAATTTGATATAGGTAGAATTAATTACCAGCTTGAGAAACTACGCTTACAAAAACGAAAATTAGAGTTAGAAGGCATTAATGACAAACAAGCAGAGACTGACATTTCACAGGGCCGTGATCAGCTCAACCAAGATTATGAAGTTTTAAAAAATGAATTAGACCAGCTTTATGTGTCTATCGCGCGTGACAGAGTTTTAATGCGTGTCGCTAATGGGCAGCAAAAATATATCAGGCTGGCAGACGTGGTTAAGGCTAGCAAACCTAACGCTATGGGGTTTGGTACAAAACTCATGCATTACTTTGTTAATTTAAAGGATTTTTTGACAGATGATCCGCGCGAAGCGAATACTGAGGGTGGTATTTTCCCAGCCATATTTGGCACGGTTATGATGGTGTTATTGATGTCCGTGATAGTTACACCTTTTGGTGTAGTTGCAGCAATTTATTTGCGTGAGTATGCAAAGCAAGGTTTTGTTACTCGTCTGGTTAGAATATCAGTTAACAATCTAGCCGGTGTTCCCTCAATTGTTTATGGTGTGTTTGGTCTGGGTTTCTTTGTATATTTTGTAGGTGGCAATATAGATCAATTGTTTTTCCCTGAGGCGTTACCTTCACCAACATTTGGTTCAGGTGGTTTATTGTGGGCCTCTTTGACCTTGGCACTGTTGACAGTTCCAGTAGTGATTGTAGCTACTGAAGAAGGGCTCGCGCGTATTCCAAGTGCAGTCAGGGAGGGGTCTTTGGCGTTGGGCGCGACTAAAGCTGAAACCTTGTGGCGAACAGTGATACCGATGGCGAGTCCGGCCATGATGACGGGTTTGATTTTAGCTGTTGCACGTGCAGCAGGAGAAGTTGCGCCACTTATGTTGGTGGGTGCTGTGAAATTAGCGCCTTCCTTGCCGGTAGATTTAAACGCACCTTTCATTCACCTGGAAAGAAAGTTCATGCATCTTGGTTTTCATATCTACGATGTGGGTTTTCAAAGCCCTAATGTGGAAGCGGCGCGTCCACTTGTTTATGCCACTGCATTAATTTTGGTAGCGGTTATTATTTTATTGAATTTATCTGCGATTTATATTCGTAATCACTTACGTGAGAAATATCGCATGCTAGAACAATAATGATTAAATTTTAGAGTAATTCATTATGAGTATTGATACCCCAGCCCTGTCTGAAGAACTACTATCAGGTAAAGAGTCTAAGATATTAGACCAGGAAGACATCTGTATGGAATGTCATGACTTCTCACTTTACTATAGTGAGAAGCAGGCATTGTTTAAAATTAACATGCGCGTACCTTCTAAACGTGTGACAGCATTTATTGGTCCTAGTGGCTGTGGTAAATCAACTTTACTGCGTTGTATGAATCGTATGAACGATCTTGTTGATGGTGTACGTTTAGAGGGCAAGTTATTGCTTAGAGGTGAAGATGTTTATGATCGCAGCGTTAATGTAACTGACCTGCGTCGACGCGTTGGTATGGTGTTTCAAAAGCCTAATCCATTTCCTAAATCGATTTTCGAAAATGTCGCTTATGGCTTGCGCCTTCAAGGCATATCCAATAAGCGTGAAATTGAGGACCGTGTTGAATGGTCTCTTAAACGTTCTGCATTGTGGGATGAGGTTGGGTCACGCTTACAGGAAAATGCTTTTTCTCTTTCCGGTGGTCAGCAACAGCGCTTAGTTATTGCTAGAGCTATTGCCATTCAGCCTGAAGTATTGTTACTTGATGAACCCGCTTCCGCATTGGATCCTATCTCAACATTAAAGATAGAAGAGCTCATTTTTGAGCTCAAGTCACAATACACTGTGGCGATTGTGACGCATAATATGCAGCAAGCAGCACGTGTATCGGATTACACTGCTTTTATGTATTTAGGTGAATTAATTGAATTTGATGCAACTGATCGCCTGTTTACGAATCCAAAAGAGAAGAAAACTGAAGATTACATCACAGGCCGATACGGATAAATGGTGGAAATGATTTACTAAACGTATATACAAAGCATGCAAATGTATATACAATAGAGCAAATCAAACTAGAGGATTAATGCTATGTCTATCCAAATTGCCGGACAACATATACTGCATCAGTTTGATGATGATTTAGAGTCAACCCGTAATAAAGTGCTAAACATGGGCGGACTGGTTGAGAAACAAGTCGAAAATAGCCTGATAGCCCTGGTTAACTCAGATAGTAATCTGGCTGAGCAAGTTGCAACAAACGACTATCAAGTTAACGCAATGGAAGTTGCGATTGACGAAGAGTGCAACCATATTATTGCACTGCGCCAACCTGCAGCAAGTGATTTGCGCTTGGTGGTAGCTATTATTAAAACCATTACTGATTTAGAAAGAATCGGTGATGAGGCCGAAAAAATTGGCCGCTACGCGGTAGATCTCGCTTCTGAGGAACGCAATGAATTGTATTTCGCAGAGCTTAAATCACTCGGTGATCAAGTAAAGAAAATCTTGCGTGACTCACTTGACGCGTTTGCACGTATGGATGTTGCAAATGCATTTGAAACCGCAGCACGGGATAAGCAAATTAATAAGGAATATGACGTCATTACACGCAAGCTTATTAAGTCTATGACAGAAGATCGTGAGTCTGTTGAAAGAGGCTTAAAAGTAATGTGGTGTGCACGAGCACTTGAACGCATTGGTGATCATGCTAAGAATATTTGTGAGTATGTAATCTTTACTGTTGAAGGTAAAGATGTGCGTCATACAAGCTTTAGGCAAGCGTTGGAGGAATTCGAAGGTAAAGCTTGATTTTCTTCTTGCGAGTATCTCAATAAAAAAAGCCCCGCTAATCATGCGGGGCTTTTTGTTTAAGACTTGGCGCTTTGCTTAAAATGCGATTGCCATTACTAATGCGATTACCACAACAGCAACGCCAACGATTAGTGCAGGAACATCATAGTTCATGGGAACTCCAGAGTAGTAGTAGATTACAGCTTTTATATTATTATGTGGGTCAGATTATATTGACTTATCTAGATCCGTACAATAGTTATGCCTAAACCAAGAGAGTCCTTGTAAGTATATGAGATATCAACCATTTTTGAAGCGAGCTGGCTTGATATCCAAATTTTCTACGAATTGACGTGTCACGCCTAATTTTTCTGCAGTCATGACTCGTATTGCTGTAAGAGTATACTCTGGATACTCTTCAGCAAGTGAACTGGCAACTTCGTAGCAACGTGCTTCTAATACTTTATCGTCGTCCAGGCCAGCTTCGGCAGCAAGCTTTTTAATTACCACATTTTCTGTTTTAGCCTCTACCTTCTTATTGTTGGCAGCAGGTTTGTTAGCTGTTTTTGCTGTTTTATTGGCAGTAGTAGCTTTGGTTGTTTTAGGCTTTTTGCGCTGTACAGGTTCTGGTGCAGCTTTCACAACTGGCTTCTTGTCTGTAGCTTTTGTTTTGGGTTTAGCAGCAGAAGAACTAGTGTGGGTAGGGGTTGTTGTTTCTCCAGAGTGCTCAACGACTTTCCACATATGTTCCATGATTTGTATGGCGCTGAGTGTAGCTGTAGCAGTCAGGCCTTTAGGTATCGCAGCAAGAATTATTTTCAAATGAATTAGCATGGAAAGGCGATGCCATTCCTGAGAACCTGATTTTGCTTTATTAAACTTTGTGGTTAATATTTTAATATCATTTAAATCGCCAGAATCATTAGTGACTTCACTTTCAACCAGTCCTTCAATTTTGGCTAGCAGTTGATGCAAATCTGTATAACTGCTTTGGTCGTACTTGCGGAATTCATCAAAGCGTACTGCCCAATCAATAGAATATAGTTCCTGGGTTAATGGGCTGGTTTCCATATTGGTGTTGTTATCCATAGCGGTATTAGTTATTGCGGACGTATATCAAGCTCATCAAGTCGTTGCTTGCTAACGTTGAGTTTATTTGAGAGCAGTAAACGCAAGGCGTTAATAGTGCAATGAGGATATTTTTTGCTAAGTGCATTCATTGCCGCGTTATAACTCTCAACTTCTAGGTCTTCGCTATTAGAATTATTGAGAATCTCTTCTACTGATTTTTGATCTTTTAATAGCTGTTCACGATCTTCTGCAAAATGACCTTGCCAGCGGAAATCTGCCAGCAAGAAACCAAGCAAAATAGTTGTTGCCTGATCACCGCTTTCCAGAGCTGAACGTAACGTAAATGATTGCAATAAACTATTGCCTGCATACCATTCTGTTGAACCTTCTTCGATACTATCTAAGCGCGCTTGAAGAGCATTAATCTCAGTAGGAAGGCTGGCATCATTAAGAATATGGTGTGCCCATCGATCTACTTCTTTGAGGCTTTTATCCAACATAGCAGCGTTTGGGTCATTGGTATTCTCTACTCTTGCGAGTGTGGCCAATGGGTCTTTATCTTTTTCACTAGGCCATAAAAATTCTGCGCTGGACTCCATTCAGACTTTCCTAAAAATGTTGGTTATTTGAGTATTTATACATTAATTCTAAATTCAAAAATGTGATAAGTAGTCGATGCTCAGCATTTTTTAGATATAGGGAAATATTCGGCCGATATATGGTGAAAATTCAGATGTTTACGTAACAGAACTTTCTAAGCTGCTTGTTTTCTAATGAGCAGCTCGATTAATAATAAGAGGATAGATATATGAGTTTGAAGAGGATTGCCTATTTAGCATCCATTGCGGGATTAACATTTAGTCTGGCGGCATGCACAACAATTAATCCTTACACAGGGGAGCAACAAACCAGTAAGGCAGTTAAAGGCGCGGGAATAGGTGCGGCGGCAGGTGCTGTCATAGGGCTTATTAGTGGTGACAATGGGCGCGAACGTCGAAAGAATGCATTAATAGGCGCCGGATTGGGTGCCATTGCTGGCGGTAGTGTGGGTTACTACATGGACGTGCAAGAGGCGAAATTACGTCAGAAATTAGCTGGTACTGGTGTCAGTGTCACGCGTGATGGAGACAACATTATCCTTAATATGCCGAGTAATATAACTTTTGCAGTTGATAGTGCAGATATTAGTAGCAGTTTCTATCAGGTCCTCGATTCTGTCACGATTGTGGTGAATGAATATGACAAAACACTAATCGAAGTCATGGGGCATACTGATAGTACGGGTTCAGAAGCTTATAATCAGGGGCTATCGGAAAGGCGTGCTCAAAGTGTGACGGACTATTTTGCAAGTCGTGAAATATTACCAGGCCGCTTACAACATTATGGTTATGGTGAGAATTATCCCGTTGCTAGTAATGATACCGAGCAAGGACGTGCGCAAAATCGCCGTGTTGAGATTGCTTTAGTTCCAATTACCGCTAGTTAGAAAGAGTTAGCTGTTGATTTACAAAAGGCTCTGGCAATTGCCAGAGCCTTTTGTTTGAATGCAAACTAATCATTTGATTTTAGCATCATTAAATTATGTCCGAG
>JANQKJ010000332.1 GCA_028281205.1 Gammaproteobacteria bacterium | reverse complement strand
AACGCTTAGTGCGTGTGTTATGTGACGATTGCAAAGAACCCCATACCGCAAACTCTATGGAATACGAGCAATTAAATCTGGCCCAGTTTGGTTCCGGTGCTACCGAAGCACCGACTATCTACTCCGCAAAAGGATGCCCTAATTGTAATCATAGTGGTTATGTAGGACGTACAGGTATTTATGAATTTATTACCCTCGATAATACTTTCCGCAGCATGATTCACGACATTGGTGCAGAACAAGAACTAGAAGAATATGCAAGAAAACTGTCACCGAGTATTCGTCAGGATGGCATCCGTTTGGTGCTACAAGGTAAGACCACACTTGAAGAAGTGATGCGAGTCACGCGAGAAAATTAAGTAGTAATTTGTCATGCCTGCGTTTGAATACAGTGCTCTAGATGATGTGGGACGCCAGAAAAAAGGTGTCATTGAAGGCGACAGCCCTAAATCTGCGCGACAGTCATTACGTTCACAGGGATTAACACCTCTTGATATTAATCCTATTTCTCGCAAAGATCGCGATAGCAAACGACGCCCGTTATTTTCTTTTGGCAAACGTATGAGTTCCAGTGAACTTGCTTTATTCACACGTCAACTAGCCACATTACTACAAGCAGGTACACCACTTGAAGAAGCACTAAGAACCAGTGCAAAACAATCTGAAAAAGCACACGTCACACGCACAATTCTGGGTGTACGTTCAAAAGTAACTGAAGGCCATAGTTTAGAAAATGGTTTAGCAGAATTTCCTGCAACATTTCCAGATTTATATCGCGCTACAGTCGCAGCGGGTGAAAAATCAGGTCATCTCGATCCTGTACTCGAACGTTTAGCTGACTACACTGAAAGTAGGCAGGAAATGCAACAGAGTGTTACTACTGCCCTTGTCTATCCGGTCATCTTGTTAGTTATATGTATTGCAGTAGTTGTAGGCTTATTAACCTATGTAGTGCCTCAAGTAGTCGAAGTATTTGCTGATTTAGGCAATGAATTGCCTTTGCCTACCAGAATAATGTTAGCCACCAGCGACTTTTTACGTGCCACCTGGTGGTATTGGATTATTGCAATCGTAGGTGGCTTGTTTGCCTTTAGCTATTTAATGAAGACACATTCATTTAAAAGCAAAATGCACGCATTACAATTAAGATTGCCGATTATGGGCAAGTTAATACGCGGCCTAAATACTTCTCGTTTTGCACGTACCTTAAGTATTTTAACCGCATCAGGTGTACCTGTTCTCGAGGCACTAAAAATATCATCGCAGGTAGTCCCTAACCTGCCAATGAAAAAAGCTATTAATGATGCTGCGGTTAATGTACGCGAAGGAGCAAGTATTCACAGCTCTTTGGAAACTTCAAAGCATTTTCCACCAATGACTTTGCACCTCATTGCCAGTGGCGAGGCAACAGGTAATTTAGAAGCTATGTTGGAACGCGCTGCTACTCAACAGGAACGCGAACTAAAAACAATTATATCTGCCACATTAAGTTTATTTGAACCACTTATGATTGTATTTATGGGTGGCTTGGTATTCATGATTGTTCTGGCCATCATGTTGCCATTATTTGAAATGAACCAATTGGTAAGTTAATAATTTTAGAATGTTATTTAATGGAGAAACTAAAATGAAAAAACATACTGGCTTCACGCTTATCGAAGTGATCGTAGTGTTAGTCATATTAGGAATTTTAGCGTCAATTGTCGCACCTAACGTTATCGGTAATGTAGATAAATCACGTGTAGTAAAAGCTAAACAGGATATCCGCGCACTTGAAAGTGCATTACAGATGTACCGCGTGGATAATTTCCAATACCCAACCACTGACCAGGGTCTACAAGCATTAGTTGAAAAACCAACGACAGGTGCAGAAGCAAAAAACTGGCAAAAAGGTGGTTATATTCCCAAGTTGCCTAAAGACCCATGGCAGAATGATTATCAATATATAAGTCCAGGTGAAACTGGTGACTATGATTTATATACCCTAGGCGCTGATGGGGCACCCGGTGGCACTGATTATAATGCTGACATCAGCCATCTAGATCTAGAGTAATATGTTTTGATAAAAGGTAAAACACAAACTGGTTTTACACTTTTTGAAGTAATCGTTGTGGTTGCGATTATTAGCTTTGCATTAACCATTGCCACCATCAGTATTGGTAACCCGCAAGTTAAACGCATGAAACAACATAGTGAACGCGTGGCGTCTTTGATTCAACTGGTAAAAGAACAAGCCATTTTCAATTCTCGTGACTACGCAGTATCAATTTGGGAATCAGGCTATGCATTTTACACGCTAGATCAAGCTGGTTGGTTACTCGTCTCTGATGATCGAATTTTTCGAACGCGTGAACTACCAGAAGGATTAGAGTTTGCATTACATCTCGATGGCGTGAAAGTCACACTCGAAAGAGAAGACAAGAAAAAACCACAAATTTTTATAACCTCAGATGGTGAAATCTCACCATTTCAATTAGATGTTACCGATAGCCAGGAATGGACTTATCAAATTAATTTTGATGAGCTGGGTGATTTTGATCTTGTGTTGGCTGATGCATAATGAAAACTAAAAACTCCAGTTCCGGTTTTACACTAATAGAAGTAATTGTGGCCGTTGCCGTGATTGCATTTGGACTGGCCGCGACTATCAAGACTGTTTCAACTGTTACCAGAAATACTGCCTACCTTAATGAGAAGATTGTAGCCACTTGGGTTGCACAAAATGCAATGGCACTTTATGAGTTAGACATAGAAAAAGACGCTGCAAAAGAAACTTCGGGTACAGAGGAACTTGCAGGTATTGAGTGGCATTGGAAAAAAGTATTAGTCGACACTGAAGACCCTGATATCCAACGCGTAGAAATTGAAGTCAGGCGCGACAATGAAAAAGACAGTCAAGTATATGCCACCTTAGTTTCATTGTTACCTACTTATTTCGAAAAGAATACACGCTAATGCATAAGATAAAATTCAATTGCCATGGTTTCACACTAATTGAAATCGTCGTTGCGCTAGCTGTGTTTGCACTTGTCGGGGTTATGGCCTCAAGTGGATTGAATGCTATCTTGCAATGGCAAGCCAACCTGGAAGCCAAATCAGAACAAATTAAGTCTATCCAGTTAACACTTAAATACTTGGAAAAAGATATTAACCGGGCGATTGCTCGGCCTATTCGTGATCAATACGGAGACAGGCAACCCGCGTTCTCCTCCGATGGAGAATCTATTATGAGCTTAACGTATAGCGGCTGGCGCAATCCTGCAGGTTTATTACGCAGTCACTTGCAACGCGTTGCTTATGAATACGATGATAATAAATTAAAACGCTACAGCTGGAACCGGCTGGACGGAGCAATTAGCGAAGATGGTCGTGAAGCTACTTTGCTAGATGAAGTTGAAGAATTAAAAATAGAATTCTTGAACCCTGTTAATGCTTGGGTAGACAGATGGCCGCCATTGAATACCAGTGGTAATGATGCCGGCTTGCCACGTGCAGTATCAATTTCATTTGATGCTGAGCCATTGGGTAAAATCACTCGAATCATTACGGTGCCGGAATGAAAACCTATTCGTCTCAGCGCGGCATTGCTTTGTTAACTGCGATATTAGTATTAACACTCGCGGTTATTGCAGCCACATCAATAGCATCCAATCATCATTTATCCATTAAACGTACAGAAAATGTCGTGTTTGGAAGCCAAGTATGGTCGTACTTGCATGGAGGAGAAGCCTGGGCAAAAGTCGTGTTGGCAAGAGATATCGATGACAATAATGGCTATGATCATAACAGCGAAGCATGGGCAACAGAATTGCCCGCTCTACCCCTACCCGGTGGGTATATTTCTGGCAAAATTGAAGACGAACAAGGCAAAATTAACGTCAATAACCTCATTGCTGGTGCAGAGCCAGATGTACTCACGCGAACACGGCTAGAGACCTTATTTACCCTGCGCGAGCATGATCCAACTCTGGTGCAGGCAATCATCGACTGGATGGACCCAGATGTCGAGGCAATACCGCCGAATGGTGCTGAAGATGATTACTATACTGGTCTAGAATACCCATATTTGACCTCCAATCAGCCTATGCAGCATATTTCTGAACTCAGACTCGTTAAGGGGATTACTCAGGAAATATATGATGATATTTCCCCTTTTCTGACCGCACTTCCATCCAATACGGCGGTTAACATAAACACCGCCAGAGCAGATGTGCTGGCTGCTATCGTGCCGAATTTAGGCATTGAAGCAGCTAAAAATATTATTGAGGAGCGTGATGAAGAGGCCTTTGATAACGTGCAGACATTTATTTCACATCCTCTCATGCAAGGCATTACTGTCAACCCACAGGCATTGTCGACTGAAAGTAGCTTTTTTACTTTGAGTTCAGAGATAAAAGTCGGTAATAGTTTTATTAGAAATAGAAGCCTTATGAATAGGGTTAGCAACTCTAATATTTCTGTGGTTTCACGTGTTCCTGGTATATAACAATCGACTTATATAAATTATGGAAACATTATTTTTAAGATTTATTGCCAACCCAGAACATCGTGTCATCGATGAGGACACACTAGTTAAATGGGTGTTGGAAACGGAAGAATCACAAGCCAACGATTGCGGAACGGTCAAGTTAGCCAATGCTGCTGAATTAATTCAAGACCGACGCGTTGTTATTCTACTGCCTGTTGAACAACTTTATCTAAGTTCAGTTGCTGTTCAAACCAAAAATAAAAAACAATTAGAAAAAGCAATTCCTTTTGCACTGGAAGACGACCTCACCCAGGATATCGAAGATTTACACTTTGCTTTAGGTAAACGAACAGAGAATCGTGAAATTCCTGTTGCGGTTATCTCAAGAGCACACCTAGATCATCTAATTAAAATATTAAGTAATGTTAATATCCTTCCAGACATTATTACTGCGGATATTTACGGTTTGGAATATGCAGATAATCAATGGACTTTATGCATTGATGATGGACATACACTGGTAAGAACTAACCAGTGGAATGGTTTCGCATGTGATACAGATGAATTCAATGACTTTATGCCCGTAGCCATTAATGAACAAGAAGAGCCGCCAAGCAAACTCATGGTATACAGTCATCCGGACGAAAAAATTGATGTTATCGCTAAATTGGCCAACGTTGAATTAGATGATTTCTGGTCTCCTAGCGCCTTTATTAAAGGCTTTTCAAGTGATACCTGTATCAATCTTCTGCAAGGTAGTTATGCTAAAGCAGATAAAACTCATAAAACCATTCGCCCATGGAAGATAGCTGCTGGCTTGGCAGCAGTATGGGTAGCTATTTCCATGTTACATACCGCGATTGAATATAATCGTTACAATAGTTTGAATGAAAATTTAGATAAACAAATCACACAGGTGTTTCAACGCACCTTCCCGGATGTTAAAAAAGTCGTTAATGCGCGCGTACAAATGGAACAGCGAATTAAAAAATTATCTTCCGCCGGTTCACAAACTAGTAATGCAGACTTCCTTAAATTTTTGCATCAAAGTGGCTATGAATTATATAAAAACCCCAATATTTCGATTACAGATATCCAATACAAAAATAATAAGCTGTCACTTGAAATAAAAGCAAAAGATATCCAGTTGCTGGAAGCAGTGAAAACAAAACTGCAATCTAAAGATATTAATGCCGAATTACAGACTGCAAAATCAGTTGATGATTTTGTATTAGCGCGCATGATGGTGTCGGAGTAAGTCCATGAAAGAATGGTGGAATAATCTACAATCGCGTGAACAGAACTTTGTTTTGATAGCTGCTGTCGTGGTTGGTTTATTTTTATTTTACAGTCTGGCCTGGTCGCCTTTGGTTGAAGCACGTGATAATAAGCGTATGCAAGTTGAAAATAACCAGCAACTGCTTACATGGATGCAAACAAAGAGCACTGAAGTAAAACAACTCAAATTAACAAATCCTAACCTGTTACGATCAGATAGCAAACGTTCTTTGCTCGCGATTGTAGACAGCTTAGCCAACCGCTTGGGTTTACGCGCCGCCATTCGACAAATACAGCCAGATGGTCCTCACGCTGCCACAGTGTGGATTGATGAAATAGATTTTGATGCACTGTCTACCATGCTGGGACAATTAGATAAAAACAGCAATGTCATTGTCAGCGAAGCGAATATCACTAAGCTGGATAAAGTTGGCATTGTTAAAGCACGTATTTTCTTAAAGCGATCATGAAAAAGTATATTTTCATTGGTGGGCTGGTGTTTCTAATATCAATGCTGATAATGATACCCGCAAGTATTGCTGCAAAATTATTGCCTAACCACATTCGTGCAAATCAATATCA
>JANQKJ010000072.1 GCA_028281205.1 Gammaproteobacteria bacterium | reverse complement strand
CCGAGTGGTGCCGGAGTACCGTTCTGATAATATTCGAGAAGTTATTGAAGGTTCTTATCGGATTATCTATCGCATCCTGCAAGACAAAATTGATGTGCTGGGTGTGATACGTGTAGAACGGATATTACCAGAAGATTTTAGTCTCTTGTAATGCAGCAGGCATTGGGAAAACAAGTAGGTAAGCCGTTGTCATCTTTATTGCAGAAAGGAACGCAATAAAGCCGCCACCGGGTTTGTCTCGGTTCCAATCCCACTTAAGTTTAGGTACGCTGGTGTTACGGCGCTGTGTTAGGTGTCAGGATTTGGTTATCGTATTTAAAGGGATATGGCTTTTTTTATTTAGACGAGCGAGGCGAGCAATTCGTGTTTCCCGTTTAACGACATATCAATCGCGATGTGTTAGACTCCGCTTCTACACGGTAACGAGAGCACCGACCAAAAAAAGTAATCAATAGTCTTGTGAGGAAAAAGATGGACCTCAAAAAACGTATAGCAGTTATAATAATATTTATATCGATGACAACTAATAGCGTATCAGCATTGGCATCAGATGATGTCGACGTTTATGATAATGACGATAGTGGAACTAACCCATATCTCCTCGTGTTAGGGTTAACAGGTGTAGCTATGCTTGCGGGTGAGTTAGGGGATAATGACTTTAAAAAGAAAAAGCGGCGACAACGAATTGCCACGGCAGGGGCGGCTTCTCTTTTAGGTGTTGCACTGTATCAAGCGATAAGTAGTGATGGTTCGAAAAAAACCGTTTATTTGTCCTCAGATGAGGAGGCTCGTCTCAGTTTGAGCTACCTTTACACGTATTAATTCAATCACTTAAATAGCAGCAGCCAAGAGGGAAGTGCGTTAATGGTTTGTCGTTCAAAGGAGTTTACTTTTCTAGTAGCAGAACGTTAGACAAGAGTAATAAATCCGTCTCGCTGTGGCTTACATTGACACTAATTAAGGAATTCAATTATATGTATTTGCGAATTTTTACTATTTTCCTGTTGGGATTTTTTTCTATCTATTGCGGAGGCGGTGGTGGAAGTAGTAGTTCAACTAATGACAACGCAGCTAATGAAAACGCATCTGATACAGTAACAAATTCAATAGCGGGTACTTGGTTACTCCCTTATCCTGGTATTGAAGATTGTATTGAGCGCTATACCTTTGATAATGATGGGGGCATCGAAGTCGTGTCGGGAAGCGAAATCACGACAGGTATTTATACATTTGAAGATACGGTTAATGTGGGTGAAAGGCATGCATTATTTATCCAACTCAGCAATGACAATCGTGCGCCTGACTGTGCGGGTGATAGTGTGGATGATACTGGGTTGGCTCTTACAACTTATTTGATATTCAATTCTGCGACTGTAATTGACTGGTATACTGATGCCAATGGTGGACAGTTTTTGGTGACTATGACGAAGGAATAGCATCTATTTTTGCTAATGGTATCTAACCTTTGCTATAGATACCAGGCTTTTGCTAAAAGATACCTAACAAAAAAAGTACCTGACAAAAAAAGTACTCGACCTAGAAAATGCTCTGTTGGCCAGTGGTATGTTGGAATGGGGGCAATGCTAATGTGGACTTTGCTAGAGGCCTGTGAAATTTAAGTATCTGTCGATCAAACGGGAAACCTGCCATTTTTATTTGTCTTATTTAACCCTGGCTGTATGTGTATAGCTACATTTCTGTTACAGGGCGGTAAAGCTTTTTGGCGCTTTATTCGCTTGTTGTTAGTAGAATGGCTCTTTTAAAAGTTACTGTTATATCTAATGTTGAGTCTACCGTGGGAATAAGACTATAAAAAACATCTGCAGCTATGTATTATATGGGTTAATATAAAACCAAGCTAAATAAGACAGGTGTGCCATGACAGAACAATCAGAGAAAGAACTTCGTGTACAGCTTGCTGCTTGCTATCGCATCTTCGACTATCTGGGCTGGACTGAATTAATTTACAACCACATTACCGTAAAATTGCCAGGGGAAAACGAGCAATTTCTTATTAACCCTTATGGTCTTAGTTATAATGAAGTCAAAGCGTCCAATTTGGTGAAGGTGGATATTCACGGCAATATTTTAGAAGAAACCCCCTATAGAGTTAATCCTGCTGGTATGTTAATTCATAGTGCTATTCATGAGGCGCGTAGCGATGTGCATTGCATTACCCATACCCATACAACGGCGGGTTTGACCGTTGCGTGTCAACAATGTGGTTTAAGAGCTGATAATTTTTATTCGGTTTTATTGCATGATCGCATTGCATACCATGATTTTGAAGGGATTACGGTTCAACCCGATGAAAAAGCCCGGCTAGTGTCGGATTTAGGCGATAAAAGTTTAATGATATTACGCAACCATGGCTTGCTGTCTTGTGGCGATACAATACCGCAAGCATTTTTTGGCATGTGGGCAATGCAACGGGCGTGTGAAATTCAAGTATCTGTCGATCAAACAGGAAAGCCTGCTATTGACATACCGCTTGAGATAGCCAATGCGTCAGCAGAGCTTTACAATATTCAAAAAGGTAGCTCAGAATTGGGTGAAATGGAGTTTAATGCATTGGTCCGTAAAATTGAGGCAATTGATCCGAGCTATAAAGATTAGGTTGATAACAAGGGCTCAAGCAGGCCGGCCAGGATTTTATTGCACGAATCTCTATTTGGTTGAAGGGCTTGGTGGTGAGTGTGCGATGTATTCCCCCTGACTAAGCCCTATTGGCTTTTTGCGATGGTATGGAAATATCTTTTCTAAAAATAATAACAATGGGGGCAGCAACAGAAAATCCAATAATAAAGCGGTCGCGACAATGGGTACAGACATTTTAGCCATCATGTTGGTTACACCAAAATCAGACATAAAAAGGGCTGATGTACCCCCAACAATGACGACTGTAGTTACTAGCATTGCTAGCCAGCCGCTGTAAATGTTTTCAATATCGCCTCTTCTGCATTTTCACCTTGCTGTCTATAAAACAAATATTTTGTTAAAAAATGCACGGTATCATCAACCACGAGACCAACCGTAACGATAAATACAATTACACTAGCCTGATTAATCTCTCGGATAAACAAGCCCCATAAACCAAACACAACTAACGCAGGAAAAATATTTGGAATAAGACTTAATGTGCCAAATAAGACAGAGCGTAACCCTAATGTTATGCTAATCGTAATCAAGAGAATCACGATGGGTAAACTCTCTAGGCACTTGCTGAAAATCAATGCGCCCTGTTGGGCTAATAGAACTGAAATCCCCGTTCCTTCACTGTAAATTTCCGGATAACTTGACTTGAGTTTTCTATCCGCATCCTCGTAAATTTCAAAGAACTCTGGGCTACTGATATTTTTCAACGGTACATGTAGCTTCAACTTCGAAAAATCATTGTTGTGAAATTGTACTGGGAGATCAGATGAGTCAATCGCCATGTCGTATAACAGTTGATATTGACTTGCTAGCTCTTTGCTTTCTGGAATAACTCGCCAATTCTCGTCACTCCCATGCAAGAGGTAATTCATCTCCTTTAAGGAACTCAGGTAGCTTGATGTTTTCAAAACTTGTGGTTTGGCTTCATACCAATTGGCAAATTCATCGATTTTTTGCAAAAACTTAGGGTCAAAAACACCGTTTTCTTCTCCTGAGTCAAACAAATAGTCGATATAAAGTGCTCCTTGCATGTTTTCCCCGGCAAATTCCATAGCTTGCCTAAATTCAGTACTGTCATCAAAGTATACTAACAGACTGTCATTAAAATAGTTTTTATGTAAGAAGGTTAACGAAAATACAATGAGTACCGCCATAGAAGATAAACAGAAAAAACGATTGTCGATTACGAACCTTCCCAATTTCATCATAACAGTATTGAACTTATTCGATGTTTCATTTTTTTCAAAATCAAAAAACAAAATAAGACTGGGCAAATAAGTCATAGTAAAGACAAAAGCAATGATAACGCCGGCTGCAGCCAGATTTGCAAATTCAACAATCATTGGTGTATCTGTATAGTTGAGGCTTAAGATACCAATGATGGTCGTCATACTGGTTAAAAATATAGGCATTAAGTTAATTTCAATCGCTTTCATCATGGCTTCATCTTTAGCGCTGCCATTTGCAATATGTTGAAAAAAATTAGTCAGCAAATGAATAGAGTCGGCTAAAGCGATAACCACCACAGTGCAGGGCGCAGCAATAGTAAATAGATTAAAAGACAATCCTTGCCAGCACATTATGCCCATAGCGCTCAAGGTCGATAGTAGAACTAAACTACTAATAGCGAGAACTGCTGCAACTGACCGAAATAGTACTGAGATACAAAGTGCAGATAGAAAAAACACTATTGGACCGAAGGTAAGCAATTCTTGCTTTGAAAGCTCACGAAACGCGTTGATTTCAACTGACAACCCGGTCAAGTAGATTTCCATATCTGAGTGAAGTGCTTTCACTTTTGATTTTATTTCGCGTGCAGCAATAGCGGCACGATCGATTTTATCTAAATCCTCCTTCCGGTCAGTCGACTTTGCATACTCACTAATAGACATCGCCGTTGTATACTCTTCAGAATTCACTGCAGCGACAATAATACCGACATCACCGGTGCTCGATACTAAATCACCAGCCATACCTGATTCTTGGGTCATATAATATCTAATATCAGCTAATTGATTTTCACTTAGTGAAGTAATGTCGTCATACAATGCTTCAACATCAATCTCATCATTTTTTGCTGATATACGTTGAAAGTTTTTAAAGGAAACCACACTTGAAATCATATCCAACTTTTCAAGCTCATCTGTGATAAAAGCATCTACTTGAAGATAGGATTTGGTGAAAATATTCTTATCTGCGGGAGAGAGAATAAAAACAATATTACGCTGATCCCTTATTTCCTGTTCTACCGCTACAAAGTTTTTAAACTCGTCACTTTCCAGAGCATATAAAGCTGCTACATCCCCATTAAAATCTATCTTTTTTAGTCCTATGATGCACCCTATTGAGAATGTTAGACTTAAAAGCAAAAAGAATAGGCGGTAGTGATAAAAAAACCGGCTAATTTGTTTTACGACCGTCTCCCTATATTTCATGTGATCACTCCAGCGATGGTAGTTAAATCATTCTATGTAAAACATTGATGCCCAGCTAAGGTTTTTATCAGGAGATTGAGAAACTTACTTCAATGCCGAAAAATACTATTATTTTAACATTTAATATTATTATACTATTGCTTTTGCTTTCTATTTTTTATTTTATTCTCTGTATAATAGAAAAAATCAGTCAATGTAATAAATTGGTGTCTTTTTTGTAGATTACTTATTTTAAATAAGCTGATCAAGCATATTTTAATTACGATATCAGGTATTTCTTCTGCTCTATAACTATAGTTTAGTTTGTAGATCATTTATTATAGGACTTGCACTTTTTTAAGGCGCTACCAATAGAGAAGTAATGACAGTTCCCGCTAAGAAAAATAAGAAAAATCAATGGTCCTGTTAGGACAAAAGATGAAACCCAAAAAACAACTCATGCCAATGTCGGAGAATTTTGGGTGACTATTTTTGTTGACTATTTTGGGTGACTATTTTGGATGACTATAACGAAGGAGTAGGGATCTAACGATTATCAGGCTTTGCAATAGTGAAATTATAGAAGTGCATGTTGGCGGCGTTACCGTTAGTTAACTACTTGCACTATGAATGTAACAAACCATTATCTACAAGCAATGTTCCAGAAAGTAGCTTCTATGCTCGGCATTAAACAAGAAATCAAAATGCCACTGTCTTAATTCAACTTCAGGAAAACCGACGAACCCAAAATCAGCACCATTACACATTATCCCTTTAGGTGCTACCTGAACACCGCAGTTTTCGTGTGGCATACCAAACGTGTGTCCGAGTTCATGGCCGATTGCACCGACCTCGGTAGCAAAATCTCGCTCAATGCGGTCAATTATCCATTTAGGTATACCCGTAAAATGAAAGTTTGCTGCCGCTGCGCAGGGACAAAACCCAGACACATCAGCCTCTAAAAAAATAATATTTTTGTGATTTGGGTCGTTTAAAACAACATCTGTATTGGCCATGACTTCATTTATTGCATTGCCAAGCCAGTTCCAATCGGTATTGTTGTGAATACCATCGTCATTGTGAATAAATTCATGACGAGTTAGATTGCTATGAATTGTCACTACATCCTCGGTAATAAAGGTTGCACCATTGCGAGACCATAATGCCCTGTTTTCTTCTACCGCCTGGTTAATTAGATTTTGCCGATCAGTGCGCACGGCATCACTTGGTAGGACATAAAAAATATTGACAGTGCTACAGACCTGGCGATCAATCACGTAAATCGTCTGTGACGATATCATTTCCTGAGAACCATTGATTGTCTTAAGCTGAACAGTGTAGGTGCCTGGCATATTATAGATGTGGGTAGGTATCTGGGCCGCTGAGGTAAAGCCATCACCAAAATCCCATAGGTAATCGGTGGCATTCAAGCTTTCATTTTCTACCTGTAAAGTGCAAGGTGCCGGACAATGTGCTTTGTTAATAACAAAACTAGAGGTTAAGGGAATGTTCTCTTGTTCGCTACAAGATATTGTTAGTAAAAACATGACGATATACGATAGCAAGCGGTAACTACGTACAGGGCTTTCTATTCTCATAAACAAGTACTCGTACATCTGTTAATTAGCGTCAGTCTCAGCTGTTATTACAACTATCGTAGCTTTCACGGTTTGAAATGGTTTGAGAGAATGACACGAGAAATTACTATCAGATCGTTATAATTAATATAGTTATTTTAATGTGCTCGAATTAGTACTAGAGCCCTGTACCCTAATGTACATAGCTTGATAAACTGGTGGCAATAATATTTTTCGATACGCTTGTAAACTGCGAACTCAAGCACTATTTCACCGATATTTTCGATCATATTGACCAGCTATTTTATCGTTACCATATATTCGTTTCCTGGTCACTGCGCTAAAGCCTTAGAACATAATTTTGCTAAAAAGCAGAGGATTGGTCGCATTTTCAAATCAATAATGCTTTGAAGATTAAATCTTTTACTCCTAGTGGGAGCTAAGTTGTGAAAGTGGCGTAGAGATGAATTGTAAAAAACAAACTAAAGTGATTATCTTTCGCCGGATTGGATGTTGAATATGCGTTGAAGCACTGTTTTTATAGGATCGAGAATAAATTTTTCAGGGTATATCGATCGCGCTCGTCTTAAGTAATAAATGAGAAAAAAATTAAACTCAAAAATGACGTAGGTAGTTCGAAAATAAAAAGGCTGGTTGAAAGTAAAAACGCCTAAGAAGCGTTATCCACAGCTAGCGATAATACTTAAATGCCAACTTAATTTGCAAAAGGAGTTGCAATTATGACTTATAGTTTACCTAATAATCTGTCGAATCAAGAACTAAGCTCGAGGCAATCGCTGCTCGATAAAAAGAAAGAACAATATAAGTTTGATGTTGCCGTAGCAAATACACTAGGTATTCGAGGCATTGCAGAAAATCACGAAAGAACCAATAACACCTGGAGAAATCGCTTTCAATTTGCTAGTTTTATATCTTCCTTAAATAGGATTGCTAATCACCGTGGCCTAATCAGTCGTCACGCCGCCAAGATTCGTTTCGATACCGTTGATGATCTAGAAAATCTAGAGAAGAAGTTGCTCGATGACCCGACTCAAGAAAATTCTCATGATTTTTTTGGTCAATTAGAATATCAAAACGGTGAAAACACGACTGAAAAAGACCAACGACAAGTCAAAGAATATCTTGATGCTCTCTTGCGGTGGCCCAAAGTGGATAACATCAAGGGGCGTGGCGCTGAGCTGTTTGATGATACTCTCTTTAACCGTATTCCAGTTGCAGGCCCTGCTCCCATTTCTATCCGCCAGGTATCATTGAAAGAGCTGAAAGGCTTTGCCGATAGAGGCTTTCCTGTTACAGATGCCATTTTTTTAGAGGGTTCACCTTTTTATCCAGAAGACACTTCCTTAAAAAGAATGGCGCGAGAGGGTAGGCTCTATTTGGAAGATTACTCATCTCTGTCTGAGTTGATTGGTCAGGAACAAAATGGTGAGTCTGAGGCTCGGTTTTGTTACTCACCGCTGGCGCTTTACGCCCAGTCCCGTAGTGACGAGCAGTTATATTGTATCGCTATTCAGTGTCGTGAGAACTCACGTTACCGAGGCGATACATTGATTGATCCCAATCCTAAAGATGACCTTGATCCCTGGGACCCCATATTTGTGCCTCACATTCCAGGTGCTGCTACTTATGAGTCAGATCTTGCTGGTAAACCTGCTGATTACAGTTGGATGGCTGCCAAGACTATTGTGAACCAAGCTCATAACTGTTTTCACGAAGCATGTGTACATTTGGGGCGCTCCCATCTGTTGGTGGAAGGCATAATTATCACATCAAATCGTCAACTTCATACGGATCATCCACTCTATGGTTTACTGCAACCTCACTTTGAAGGTACGTTAAATATCAACGAGTTTGGACGAACAGTCTTATTGAACGACGGCGGTATTGTTGATAGATACATGTCGCCAAAGATCGGCGATTTTCGTTACTTGGCGGCAAAAACGGTACGAGAGTACAACATCACTGATGAATTATTTCCAAATAGCTTAGCGGCAAGAAATGTCGCCAACTTATCCTATTATCCCTATCGTGACGATGCGTTAGCATTATGGCATGCTATTCGTGAATATACCGAGGATTTTCT
>JANQKJ010000329.1 GCA_028281205.1 Gammaproteobacteria bacterium | reverse complement strand
ACGGGTCTTACCTGGGCTTAACTGCTCAGCGAGTTTACTACGGCCAAACTTTTTACCGGTAAAATATGCAGCAATATCTGCCACCCATATCAGTACGAATAAAAACAGTAATAATGAAGGTTGCTGCGCATGCAAACTCAGCATTGCCAACCATCCCACAAGAATCACAAAGTACCCACTGTAATGTAAAAAACTTTCTAACAAATAATTACCTAGCCAAGATGCTTGATAGAATGACAACAACAACAAAATAAATACCCAGTAAGCACTACCTATCAGCATAACCAAACGTCTATAGTTTTCCTCAGGCACTAATATTACCCAAGCAGCAAACATTAATCCTGCACATACCAGCAAGTAAAATACTTGTGCACTCCTAGACTTAACCACCATGGTGGCCCATTCCCATGCAGCCGCAAGCGCAATCACAGCTAAAAACAATGCAAACCACTCATGTGGCATGTATAGAACCGAACCAATGACAATAGGCGCTAGTATGACGGCACTGATGACACGTAATTTAAGCATCACTGCTTGCTTCGATTTGTTCTTGGGTTAAACCAAATTTACGTTTACGCTTACCATACTCATCTAGAGCCAGTTGTAGTTGGTATTCATCGAAATCCGGCCAAAACACATCAGTATAATAAAATTCAGTATAAGCGGCCTGCCACAGTAAAAAATTACTAATTCTTTGCTCTCCCGCTGTACGAATCAGCAAGTCTGGATCAGGTAACAGTGCAGTCGATAAATATTCAGAAAATTTCTGCTCGGTGATCTCTTCAACAGGTAATTTTCCATCTGTAACTTGCTTACAAAGAGTTTGACACGCTTGTACTATATCCCAACGTCCTCCATAGTTTGCCGCAATATTTAACAAAAAATCACTATTTGCTGAGGTAGCCTGTTCAGCTTCAGCAATTTTATCTTGCAACTTTTGATTAAATTGTTTGCAGTCACCTACAAATTGCAGCCTAACACCACTTTCAACTAAACGTTTAACCTCCTTATCTAATGATGCTACGAATAGATCCATCAACGAAACAACTTCTGTTTTAGGCCGCTTCCAATTTTCACTACTAAAAGCAAATAAGGTTAAAATTTTCACCCCTGCTTTAGCACAAGCTTCTATGGTTGATTTTACTGCATTTACGCCTTCACGGTGACCAGCTGCTCGTGGCAAAAAGCGTTTTTTTGCCCAGCGCCCGTTACCATCCATAACAATGGCAATATGGTGGGGGATAGAGTGGTTATCTGGCATGCCTATATCGCCATATACAAGTATATGGATTAAATTTAAGAATTATATTTCCATTAACTCTTTTTCTTTAGTAGAAAGTAATTCTTCAATTTGTTGGATGTGTTTGTCAGTAAGCTTTTGCACAACTTCTAAAGCACCACGCTCATCGTCTTCTGAAATTTCTTTTTCCTTAACTAATTCTTTTAAATCAGCATTCGCATCACGACGAATATTCCTTACTGCAACTCTACCCTGCTCAGCTTCTTGACGAACTAGCTTTACAAAATCTTTTCTACGCTCTTCTGTTAACGCTGGCAAGGGCACACGAATCACATCACCTGATGTCACCGGGTTTAAACCCATATCAGAACTCATAATTGCTTTTTCAATTACTGGGACTAACGCTTTTTCCCATGGTGATACTGCTAGTGTGCGTGCATCTTCAACTGAGACAGTAGCTGCTTGTGCGATTGGCACTTCTGATCCGTAATAATCGACCAACACATGATCAAGTAAACTAGCATGTGCGCGACCTGTTCTAATTTTTGTGAGTTCATTTTTCAATGACTCGACACTTTTACCCATACGGGTTTCAGCATCTTTTTTAATATCTTCTATCATATTTACTTACCCACTTATTGGCTCACAACTGACGTTCCAACATCCTGACCCAATGCGATACGTTTTAGATCACCTTGGTTAAACATATTAAATACTCTTAATGGAATTTCATTATCACGGCACATCACAATTGCTGTGGCATCCATAACACATAATTTATCACCTAACACCTGATCGTATGTTAATTGTTTATATAACTTTGCATCAGGATTAGTCTTCGGATCAGAATCATAAACCCCATCCACCTTAGTTGCTTTCAACATCAAGTCGGCGTTGATTTCAATGGCTCTCAAACTTGCTGCTGAATCAGTTGTAAAGTATGGATTTCCGGTGCCCGCGGCCAAGACGACCACACGACCTTTTTCTAAATGTCTTATTGCACGACGCCGAATATAGTCTTCACATACTTGATTAATCTGTAATGCTGACATAACACGACAATACTGATTCTCTCGCTCAATCGCATCTTGCAAAGCCAGGCAATTTATCACTGTTGCCAACATTCCCATATGATCTGCAGTCACACGGTCCATACCACCCTGTGCCAAACCTGCGCCACGAAAAATATTTCCTGCGCCAATCACTACAGCAATCTGCACATCCAGGCGAACCAGTTCAACAATTTCCTGCGCTACTCTAGTTATGACTTTAGGATCAATGCCATAATCAAACTCGCCCATTAATGCCTCACCACTTAACTTGAGTAAAATACGTTTGAACCTTGGTTTATCAGACATTATTTAACACCAATACCTTTACACATAAAAACAAAAACGGGGGCCAAGCCCCCGTCAATGTAATTTTGATTATTAGCCGTTTTTGACCTGCGCCATCACTTCCTCGGCAAAATTCTCTGATTTCTTCTCAATACCCTCACCTACTTCGTAACGCTGAAATGAAATCACAGTGGCGGAGTTTTCTTTTAACAACTGGGCAACCGACTTATCAGGGTCTTTAACAAAAGGCTGCCCCATCAAAGTAATTTCACCCAAGAACTTCTTAATCTGACCTTGTACCATCTTCTCGATAATTTCTGCAGGCTTACCACTACTTTCAGCTTTTGCCATGAAGATTTCCTTTTCCTTCTGAAGCGTCTCAGCAGAAACACCATCTTCATCCACACATATTGGTTTACTTGCGGCAATATGCATAGCAATGTCCTTATTTAATTCATCGCTGCCCCCATCTAATTCAGCCATTACACCAATGCGACTGCCATGCATGTATTTCCCTAAAGTGCCATTTGCAGAAACAACTCGCGAGAAACGTCTTACCTGGATGTTTTCACCAATCTTACTCACTAAAGCAAGTCGCGCATCCTCTACCGTCTCACCGCTAGATAACGTTGCATCCATAAGTGCTTCAACGCTGTCTATATTTTGCGACAGAATGCTGGCAGCGACTTCATTGCTAAAGTTCAAGAAATTTTCATCTTTGCCAACGAAATCTGTCTCACAATTAACTTCTAGTAGCACACCGCTTTTAGCGTCATCACTAAGAGCAATTACCACCGTACCTTCCGCAGCAATTCGGGAAGCCTTTTTATCAGCTTTAGCTTGTCCAGACTTGCGCATGAGCTCGATGGCTGCTTCCATATCTCCAGCACTTTCACTCAATGCTTTTTTGCACTCCATCATACCTGCGCCAGTGCGTTCACGCAGTTCTTTAACCATTGCAGCTGTAATTTGCATATCTAAAACCCTATTGAAAATTAATAATTAAGTCTTTACTCGTCAGCATCGACGCCATCGGAAGCTTCTTCCTTGTCTTTTGCAACGACTTCGGCTTTTTTAGCTTTAGGTGCTGCTTTCTTTTTTACTGCAACTTTCTTTTTCGCCGCACGCTTAGGTTTAGCTGTTTCGCTTGCTTCCTTAACTTCTACAAATTCATCTTCATCACCGGTTAAAGTTTGAGAACTTGCTTTAGCTGTTGCAATCGCATCCGCAGCTGCTGAAACATACAATTGTATAGCACGAATCGCATCATCATTACCGGGGATAACATAGTCAACACCATCTAAAGGGTTATTAGTATCAACTACAGCAACTACAGGTATGCCTAATTTTATTGCCTCCTTAACCGCAATTTCTTCATAACCGACATCGATAACAAACAATACATCCGGAAGGACATTCATATTCTTAATGCCACCGAGACTACGTTGAAGTTTTTCCACATCGCGCCGAATAGTTAGGATTTCTTTTTTGCCTAGGCGATCAGCACCATTTCCCTCTAGCATTTCTTCTTGGTCTTTGAGGCGCTTAATTGACTGCTTTACAGTATGGAAATTAGTTAACATGCCGCCCAACCAACGATGGTTAACGTAAGGCATGCCGCAACGCTCAGCTTCTGCTTTTACTGCATCACGTGCGGAGCGCTTAGTGCCTACAAATAAAACTTTGCCTCCATTGGCAGTCATTTTCCCCAGATAATTGAGAGCATCACTAAACATAGGTAGCGATTTTTCTAGGTTAATAATGTGTATTTTATTACGCTCCCCAAAGATGTAGGGGGCCATTTTGGGGTTCCAATAACGGGTTTGATGCCCGAAATGCACGCCAGCTTCTAACATCTGGCGCATAGTGACGTCAGTCATGATATGTTACTCCTATGTAAGGGTTTTAAACGTCCGTGGCCCCCATTCAGCAACCAACTAAGCATTTCGCCTTCGTTGGCACCCTACTGAATGTGTCGAGCACACGTGTGAATTTAAGATTTGCGCTTATAGCGCGCGCTTTATACCATAATCCATTGGAATCAACAATTTATATCGAGTCAAAAAGGACTTTTACAAGCACTCATTGCCTATGTCTATCCACATAAAAACGGCTGACGAAATCGAAAAAATGCGTACTGCAGGCCGCCTTGCCTCTGAGGTACTACAAATGATTGGAGAACACGTCAAAGCAGGCGTGACTACTCAGGAAATCAATGACATTTGCCACGATTTCATTGTCAACACACAGCAAGCCATTCCAGCTCCTCTGAATTACAAAGGTTTTCCTAGATCGGTTTGCACATCGATTAACCACCAAGTTTGTCATGGTATTCCTGGGGATAGGGTGCTCAAAGACGGCGACATGGTAAATATAGACGTAACCATCATTAAAGATGAGTTTCATGGCGATACCAGCAAAATGTTTTATGTTGGCAAGCCCTCAGTTAAAGCCCAGAGACTAGTCGGCCTAACCTATGAAGCGATGTGTATTGGCATCAGCGAAGTCAAACCGGGCATCACTCTGGGTGATATTGGGAATGCTATTCAAACTTTTGTAGAAAAAAACAAATGCTCTGTGGTGCGTGAATATTGTGGTCATGGCATTGGACGCAATTTCCATGAAGAACCTCAAGTTCTGCATTACGGGAAACCCGGCGTAGGTGAGAAATTAGTGCCTGGAATGACCTTCACTATCGAGCCCATGGTGAACGCTGGTAAGCGCCATGTTCGATTATTACCTGACCAATGGACAGTAGTTACCAAAGACCATAGTTTATCCGCACAGTGGGAGCATACTATTTTAGTTACAGATGATGGTTTTGAAGTACTCACTCGACGCCCCGAAGAGTCGTGGGATTAGAGCCAGATATAAAGATTTAAAACTAAATGCCAAATCTCACACCACCACCCGCGTTTATTTCTAAACATGCATGGTGGCCAACCGAAGATGAACAGTGGGTAGAATTTAAATCTAGACCACACAAACATCGCGAACTGGTACAAACCATCCAACAAGCTATTATAGACGCTTTCAAATCTGGTACTGCCACCTCTGAAGTTATTATTGGTTACGCTATAACTATTGATCACTTGCTGTGGTATGCATGGTTTAACCATGATCTGCATAAAGCTAATGCAACACTACTTGCTGTCGGTGGCTACGGACGAGCTGAACTACATCTGCATTCTGACATCGACTTAATGGTACTAATTGATAAGCGTTTCGGTGACAGTGACAAAGACAAACTTTCGACATTCTTAACTTTTCTTTGGGACAGTGGTTTAGATGTCGGACACTCTGTTAGAACAGTTAAAGAAGCTGTAATGGAATCAAAAAAAGATGTCACTGTTATTAGCAGCATTCTTGAAGGCAGGCCCCTATGCGGAAACATCGCACTATTCAATGAACTACAAAAAGCCACTGCCAGCAATAAAATCTGGAACAGTAAAAAGTTTTACCTTGCCAAGAAAGAAGAGATGCAAGCACGACATAAAAAATACGGTGACACACTTTACCAACTAGAACCTAACATCAAAGAAGGCCCTGGCGGTCTAAGAGACATACAGTTTATAGACTGGGTTACCAAAAGACATTTTGGTAATCGTGCGCTCAACGAGCTTATCGCTGAAGGATTTTTACTGGAAGAAGAATACAATGCGCTGCGCTTTGCGCAAGAATATCTTTGGAAGATGCGCTTTTCATTATATCTGGTCACGCAACGCAAAGAAGATCGCTTACTCTTCGACTATCAAGTGGAACTGGCACGACTGGCCGGACACAGCGATTCAAACTCAAATTTAGCAGTAGAGAAGTATATGCAAAATTACTATCGGCATATTAGCGAGTGTTACAAGTTAATTGAATTACTACAACAACACTTCGAAGAAACTTGTATTGCTACACGCTATTTAAGAATGCGCAAAAAAATAGGCGACCACTTCTACTCAATTGGCGATGTACTACATGCAGATAATGACACTTTATTTCAGGATCATCCAAGCACGCTGCTAGAGCTGTTTTGGGTACTGCAGAACCATGACCATGTGACTAAAGTCAGCAGCAATACGATTCGCCTGATACGCAAAAACTTACACTTAATAGATGAAGACTTTCGCAATAACTCAGAACATAAAAAAATATTCATAGCGATACTCCGACAACCTAGACATATTGCACGAGAATTATCTCGCATGCATCGTTTAGGTGTACTATCAGCTTACTGGCCTGCATTTGCAAGAATTGAAGGACGCATGCAGTACGATCTATATCATGTCTACACTGTTGACCATCATATTTTAACTGTCTTAAAAGAAGCAACAAGATTAGGCGACAGCATTCATACTGAAAATGAAATCAATTCCATCTATTACAAACTGCCAAAAATAGAAATTCTATATTTAGCGGCATTATTTCATGATATTGCCAAAGGCCGCGATGGAGACCATTCTTCCGAAGGATCTCAAGATGCGATTGATTTTTGCTTGGCCCATGGTTTAAGCCAATTTGATGCCTCCTTAGTTAGCTGGCTTGTCCAAAATCATTTAGTTATGTCAGTGACAGCACAACATAAAGATCTAAGCGACCCAACTGTAGTACAAGGATTTGCAGACAAAGTATCCAGTGCTATTCGCTTAGACTATTTATACCTTCTCACGATTGCTGACATTAAAGGTACTAACCCTACGTTATGGAATAATTGGCGCTCAACATTACTGGCTGACTTATACAAATACACTTTATTTCAAATTAGGGCCGGATTACCACGCGACACCAGCGAGATTATTCACGACATTAAAACTTCTGCACTTAAACAACTTAATGAAATGGGTTATGACAACGAAGAATGTGAAATTGTATGGTCACAGTTTAATGATGATTATTTTCTGCGCCACACAGATAATGAAATTACTTGGCACACCGAGATTGCATTAAAAGCCAACCCTGATAGCAACACTGAAATTCATGTGCGTCAATTAGAACGCCGAGGATCGACAGAGATATTTATTTATACTCCCGACAGAAATTTTTTATTCGCCAACATAACAAATAGTTTATACAAACTTGGTTTAAGTATTTTAGACGCCAGAATTATCACTTCTAATAATGGACTAACATTTAATACTTTTACTGTAGTCGATCAAAATGAGAAACCTATCAGCGATAAAAAATCACTTGAGAAAATCAACTCCGCAATCACTCAAGCAGTTTCACAAAAACAACTCAGCTATAATTCAACATCTCAATTTGTACCCAGCCGCTTACGTCACTTCCAATTTGCGCCTAAAATCACTATAAAAAATGCTAGGCATCTGGATCACACCAGCATGCATATCCATGCTATAGATCATCCAGGCTTGCTAGCAAATGTCGCACAAGCTTTTGCCCTGCTTGGCATCAAAGTCATTAGTGCTCGAGTAAGCACACTGGGCGAAAAAGTGCATGATATTTTCTATATCACCAATAAAAATAACAAAAAAATCCTAGACAAAAAAGAACAACAAGCATTAATAGATTTAGTTACCGAAAAAATTACTGTCGAATCTAAACAATTACCAAATAGCATTAGCATTTAATTTCACTGTTTTACTATGGACGCCAATCTAAAAAAGCTACAGCCTTATCCGTTTGAAAAATTACGCAATCTTTTCTCTACGGCTAACGTTAACCAAGAACTGGCAAATATTAATCTATCAATTGGTGAACCCAAAAGCCCTACGCCTAGTTTTATCAAACAAGCCATGGCAAACAATCTTAGTACTCTGGCTAATTATCCCAAAACGAAAGGCGAGGAATTCTTACGTGAATCCATTGCCAACTGGTTATGTAAACGCTTTTCCCTACCAACAAATAGCGTTGACCCTGAACAACACATCCTGCCAGTCAATGGCACACGCGAAGCATTGTTTGCAATTGCTCAAACTATTATCAATAACGATGGATCAGCCAAGGTACTACTACCCAACCCGTTTTATCAAATATACGAAGGTGCTGCTTATCTAGCTGGTGCGGAACCTGTATATATTGATTTCAGTGTAGTTGATGGCGACATCCCAGGCTTAAATGCAGTTGCGGATGACACATGGCGACACACTCAACTCATTTACATATGCACACCATCCAACCCTACTGGCGAAACTATCCCACTACAGTGTATGCAAAAATTAATTGAGCTAGCCCACAAGTTTGATTTCATTATTGCATCAGATGAATGCTACTCAGAAATTTACACTGATGAAAGCAACCAACCCCAAGGTTTATTGCAGGCCGCGCTTGCTAACGGTGATGATCAATACCAGCGTTGTTTAGCTTTTTACAGCCTATCTAAACGCAGTAATTCACCCGGTCTGCGTTCTGGTTTCGTAGCCGGTGATGCTTCAGTTATGACTGAATTTTTGAAATACCGCACCTATCATGGATGCGCAATGCCATTATCCACACAGTATGCCAGCGCTGCCGCATGGAGTGATGAATCCCATGTACAAGAGAATCGCCGCCGCTATCAACAGAGTTTCGAACTAGCCATAAAAGAACTTTCCCCACACACTAACGTAGAACGCCCACAAGCTGGTTTTTATTTATGGCTACCCACCCCGATAGATGATGAACAATTCGCTCTTGGGTTATACTCACAACAAAATGTCACAGTGCTTCCAGGCAAATATCTCGCGCGTTCAGTAAATAAACAAAACCCCGGCGCCAATCGAGTCAGAATAGCATTAGTTGCCACTCCCCAAGAGTGTCATACAGCGGCAATCAGAATTACCACCTATATAAAAAGCATAATTTAAGGAAATAAAAATGAGTAACATTCAAGACATCATTGTAGGCGCATTTGAAGAACGTGCGAATATTTCACCCAGCAATGCCAGTAGCGAAATTAAAACTGCTGTTATTGAAGCAATTGATATGCTCGACTCTGGTAAAGCCCGAGTGGCAGAAAAAAAGAATGGTGAATGGGTGGTTAATGACTGGTTAAAGAAAGCAGTATTACTTTCTTTTCGCATTGAAGACAATAGCGTCATGCCTGGTGGCGCCACACAATACTATGACAAAGTGCCACCCAAATTTGCTAATCAATCCGCTGAAGAATTTGAAAAAATGGGCGTCCGTATTGTTCCCAATGCGATGGCACGACGTGGTTCATACATTGCGCCCGATGTGGTGTTAATGCCGAGCTTTGTCAATATTGGAGGTTACGTCGATTCAGGTACCATGGTCGATACTTGGGTTACAGTAGGTTCATGCGCACAAATTGGTAAAAACGTCCACCTTTCTGGTGGTGTAGGCATTGGTGGCGTACTTGAACCTTTGCAAGCTGCACCCACTATTATTGAAGATAATTGCTTTGTCGGTGCACGCTCTGAAGTGGTTGAAGGCGTTATCGTCGAAGAAGGCTCAGTTATCTCGATGGGTGTCTACATTGGCAAGAGCACCAAAATATTCAATCGAGAAACGGGTGAAGTCACTTTTGGTCGCATTCCTGCCGGCTCTGTTGTCGTGTCAGGTAACTTACCTTCCAAGGATGGCAAGTACAGCCTGTACTGTGCAGTTATCGTCAAGCAAGTCGATGAAAAAACACGCAGCAAAGTCGGCATTAACGAACTCTTACGAAGTATCGACTAACAATCCGCATAATCATGACTACCGTATACGGGATTAAAAATTGCGATACAGTTAAGAAAGCGTGCAACTGGTTATCTAACAACAAAGTCGATTTCCAGTTCCATGACCTACGCAAAGATGGTTTAACTCAATCCAAAATTAAACAATGGACAAGCAAGGTAGACTGGGAGTTATTACTTAATCGCCGTGGCACTACCTGGCGCAAACTACCGGACAGCACAAAAGACCACATTAACAAAACCAATGCTGTAAAACTCATGGCTGAACAACCAACATTAATAAAACGCCCAGTGATTGAACATAATAAAAATATATTGGTCGGATTTTCTGAAGAAATTTATAAACAGACTTTCTAAATATTTTATACTCGAGTGGATAAAACCCTAGAACTTAGTCAACAGCTCATTCAAAAACCTTCTATCACACCAAATGATGAGGGCTGCTTAGACTTACTCGCCGAACGTTTAGCCTTGAGTGGCTTTTCTACTGAATATTTACCATTTGAAGACGTATCTAACGCATGGATACGTAAAGGTGCTGAAGCTCCTTTATTCGTGTTTGCAGGCCATACTGATGTGGTTCCCACAGGCCCGGAAGATCAGTGGACACACCCTCCTTTTGCTGCCACAGTTGACGATGGCCAGCTGCATGGTCGTGGCTCAGCAGACATGAAAACTGGCATCGCCGCCATGGTGATTGCCACGGAAGAGTTCATCCAAGAAAATCCCGATCACAAAGGATCCATCGCCTTCCTATTAACTAGTGACGAAGAAGGACCTTCAATCAATGGCACAGTCAAAGTCGTAGAGCACTTACAAAACAATCACGTCAATATTGATTACTGTTTAGTAGGCGAACCATCTAGCACCAATAATGTTGGTGATGTCATCAAAAATGGTCGCCGCGGTTCATTGGGCGCACATCTCAAAGTTATTGGCAAACAAGGTCATGTGGCCTACCCACACTTGGCAGACAATCCTATCCACACTCTTTCTGATCTTTTATCAGAACTGACTGCAATTGAGTGGGACCAAGGCAACGAACATTTCCCTGCCACTACATTTCAAATTTCAAATGTACAAGCGGGCACTGGTGCAGATAACGTTATCCCTGCTACTGCAGAAGCATGGTTCAATTTACGTTTCTCCACTGAGATCACTGCTGATGAAATCAAGCGGCGAATTGAACAAGTCATTGCTAGCAGAAATATTCAGCACGAGCTCATCTGGCGATTATCCGGTAATCCTTTCCTCACTCCTGAAGGCAAGTTAGTCGATGCATGCCAGCATGCAATCAAAACTGTTACGGGCAATGACACACAGCTCTCTACTGGCGGCGGCACATCAGATGGCCGCTTTATTGCTCCCACAGGGGCTGAAGTTGTCGAGCTAGGCGTTACCAATGCAACTATCCACCAAATTGACGAACGTACAGATATAGAAGAACTTAGTCAGCTCAAAGACATTTATAAACAAGTCATTGAGTCACTACTTATATAACAGCTCTTATTTTCGAACCGAATAATTCCATTAGTTTTTAATAGCTATACCGTAGCTTTTATGTCTATTAATAATATATAAACTCCACAAGATAAAGCTTATAATACTATTAAGATCGGTTCATGCCGAATAGAAACTGTTAGCTGTCAGAGGTGATTATAGTGAAAACTTGCAAGCTTTATATAATTATTATCCTAACAAGCATATTATCTATTTCAGCAGCTTATGCTGGCGAGGTGGATGGTAAATCACTATTAAATTCAATCAAGAGCAATGACCATGAGAACGTGAAATCTATTGATGAGTTCTTTAACGGCTATATAAGCGGTGTCGCTGATACAACAATCAATATTAATTGGTGCCCTCCACACAGCTTAAAAGGAAGCCAATTACAAAAAATTGTTGGCAAATATTACCGATCCCACTCTGAACGCCCCAGCGATGAAACTGCCTCAGCAAAAAATCTGATTCTAGAAGCCTTAACCGATGCTTACCCATGCAAAAAATAATCACAACCAGTTATCATTTTTCCAAAACATATAAGCATACATGCCTGTTAACCTAACCATATAAGGGCAGCCTATGAAATACATTTTCGGCGCACTAATCATCAGCTTCGCGTTTATTCTTATTGCTATTTTTTTATTAGCTACATTGAAGATCGATCTAACTGAAAGCATATTAAAATACTTAGGTATTGCCTGGCTGGTATTAGCAATTGTCTCTTACCCTATAGCGAGAAAAATAATTCGCGCTTAAATACCAACAAATTAGTTTTATATTTGTTCCCAAACTTCTAAAAATTCTTCCAGGTGATTTTCGCCTGATTCACGCAATAGATCTTTCACACGTTCAATTTTCTGTGCCAATAATCCTCTACTACAACGTCCACGAATCATCTCAAATTGCAAATAAACCAAGTAAGTATTGAGTACATCGGTCTCACAATAGTTACGAATTTCTTCAATTTCACCTTGCTGGAATTTTTCCCATACTAAACTCCCGTCCATGCCAAACTTGCCGGGGAAACCAAGCACAGTGGCGATTTGATCTAGCTTTGCACCCGCCCTAGGCTGGAAGTTTGCTAAAACATCCATCAAGTCAGTATGCCGCCAGTGAAACCGGCTGATGTAATTGTTGTATCTAAACGAAGTGTCATCATCACCCGTCTCCCAATAGCGCGGTGCTTGCACTCCATGTATTAATGAGCGGTAATTTAATACCGGCAAATCAAAACCACCACCATTCCAACTAACTAAAGTAGGCGTATGTTGTTCAATCCCTTCAAAAAAACGCTGAATAATTTCTTTTTCACCAGAATCCTTATTGCCTAACGACCAGACTTTAAGTTGGTCATGGTTCTCAAATACCACAGATATAGCAACAATTTTCTGTAAATGCAGCGGCATGAATTCTGAACCAGACTTTTGAAATTGTAGATGTTGCATAGCTTTTACTACATCTTTATCAGATAAGTCATCTGACAGTTTATGAATTTTTCTACCTGATTCATAATCAGGAACAGATTCTATATCAAATACAAGTATACTCATGACTGCTTATTATAAGTGAAAAAATAACTCTGGTTTATTAACGTTGTGATCGAAAAAAATTTATACATAGCGCAAAATCATAATGCATTTTAAGTTATTTTTTTACAAACTATAAGAACTAGTCTGAATTTATTTGTTATTTTGCTAAGTAATATGTTAACAGTTCAACCACCTCTGCTATACTTTAATCAGGACGGCATACCATGTTCGGAACAATTTAACGACCCCTATTTTTCTTTAGTTGACCCGCTGAAAGAAAGCCAACATGTATTTCTAGATAGCACGAACATTCCACAACGATGGAAAAATAAGCATTTCACCATTGCGGAGTTGGGTTTTGGCTTCGGTATAAACTTTATAACTACCGCTAACAAATGGACTGAACAGCCTCTCTCAAAAAATCACCAGCTACATTATATAAGCATCGAAAAATATCCCGTTCAGCCAACTGAGCTCACACGGTGTTATCAACAATTAAAAATATTATCTCCTTTGACTGAGAGTTTACTCCAGCAATACCCATTGCCAGTGACAGGATTCCACCGTATTGAATTGGATGTATACAACATCACCCTGACACTTATTTTTGGTGACGCTATTGATTATCTTAAGCAGTGTGAATTTGAAGCAGACGCCTGGTATTTAGATGGCTTTGCTCCTAGTAAGAACAAAGCGTTATGGTCTAGCAATATCGCCAAACAAATAAATCGATTAACAAAATTAGACGGCACTTTCTCTACCTACAGTGCCGCTAGCAATGTTAGAACATCATTTTCTAGCTCAGGTTTTGATATTTCCAAAAAATCCGGTTTCGGCAAGAAACGGGAAATGCTGGTTGGCATTCTCACCAAGAAACAAACAGTTCATAAATATGCATTAAATCATAAACCATGGTTGAAGAATCGAATAACAAAATCTACCAGTAAACATGCCCTTGTAATCGGCGCAGGCATGACAGGAACATTTGTCAGTTCAGCATTGGCTAAACGTGATTGGCATGTGACGTTGATAGACAAAAATAATTCATTAGCCAGCGAGGGTTCTGGAAATGCAAATGCGATATTAATGCCACGCTTAAGCGTTGATCACGATACTCAGTCACAACTCACTTTATTGGGCTTTTTATACTCACTACGCTATTTTAAAACTTTACAACATTTTTCAGACGACTTTAATTGGCAACAATGTGGTGCCATTCAAATCCCCCGCGATGATGTGCAGTGGAAAAGAATGCAATTAATTGTTGCACAAGAAAACATTCCAGAATCGCTATTGCGGCCTATTACCCAACAACAGGCAAGCAAATTAGCTAATTGTGTTATTACTAGCCCCGGTTGGCATATACCTTTAGCAGGTTGGTTAACACCTTCACTGTTATGCAGTACGCTTATAAAAAAGCATGCAGATTACATTGATTTTATAGCCAAAACTGAAGTCTATTCTATTGAGAGAGAAGACTCGCAGTGGATTGCATATGACATAAATGAAAAAGAGATTTGTCATGCTGATACTATCGTAATTGCTAATGCTCATTCGGCAAATAAATTCTCGCAAACACATTGGTGTCAACTGCACCCCAAACGTGGACAAGTGTCTTTAATACCAAAGCATACTAGCAATATTCAACCTAATAAAATTGTATGCGCAGATGCTTATATCACTCCATCTGTTAATTCACATTATCTGTTAGGCGCTACTTTTATCACTGCAGATACATCGACAGAATTAAGACAGTGCGAACATGAAGAGAATCTCGCGAAACTAAAAAAAATGATTCCCAGTTATGAGTGTAGAAATCTAGAATCATTGAGCGGCCGCGCGGCGATTCGCGCTGTAAGTGCTGATCGCTTACCAATAGTTGGACCAGTTGCGGATGAATACAGTTTTAAAACACTTTATAAAGAAGCTGCGATAGGCTCTACATATAAAAAATATTCTGCAGCAAATTATTATGACGGCTTGTATATTGCTAGCGGTTTTGGCTCACGTGGTTTGGCATGGATTCCTTTATGTACTGAAAGCCTAGCATGCTTAATCAATAGCGAACCCAATCCATTAAGTAAAAATTTGCTGGAGGCCATTCATCCGAATAGAATTCTAATGAAGAATTTAGTTAAATGCGTACAATCAGCATCATGAAGAAAGCGATTATTGTTGGCATCTTAGTTTATCTAGGTATGTATTACGGTGATAG
>JANQKJ010000281.1 GCA_028281205.1 Gammaproteobacteria bacterium | reverse complement strand
GAAATATTTGTGCCATGAATCTGGATGTGATCATGGCACAAATATTTCACTTTTCAGTAATGGTAACTGTATTGAACAAATAGAATGTGATGATCCATTGCAGTGGATTGACGACTATCGCAAGCAATTTAAAGTGCCTGAGATTGAACAACTGCCACGTTTTGTCGGTGGCCTGGTAGGGTATTTTAAATTGCTTGCGATAGTCATCAATCCACTGCAATGGATCATCACATTCTATTTGTTCAATACAGCTACCATTACTGAAAAGTGAAATATTTGTGCCATGAATCTGGATGTGATCATGGCAGCGCAAACCAATAATAGAATAGCGCCCCCAACGTTCACCTCCTTGTACAGATTCAAAAAGAAAACTGTTCTGACAATTGGCAAGTTTCAAATACGCACTTAGCGGCGTATCCAAGTCGGCAGCGACTTCACGGTAGACTGGAATATATGTGTAGCCTTGTTCGGCTAGATCAGAGAATGATTGTTTGTTCATGTAAGTTTAAGTTCATAGTGATTAAAGCAAAATAGGAATTATTTGGCAGCGCTTTGCCAAATGACACCCCATCGCCAACACTTGCTATGAAATATAAACATTAACTGAACTCTTCTTATTGAATAGAATTTATAGTATTTGAATCAATTCACTTAGGCTGTTTACGCAGATTGGTTGGTACTTTTCTACACAAACGCCGCGATTATAGCCATAGGACACATAAATTGCACCTGTTCCGGCGGCTCTTGCAGCCGCCATATCGGTTTGTGAATCGCCCACCATAAACCCATTTTCCGGCTCTCCACCCAACTGAGTAATTGCGCTCAATATCATACCTGGATCTGGTTTTTGTGTGGGCAAGTCATCACCACAGACCAGAGTAGTGAAATATTCCGCCATGGCTAACTTTTCCAGTAATGGTGAAGTAAATTTTCTTGGCTTATTGGTTACACACGCCATAGCTATGTTTTTACCAGATATATGCTGTAGTAATTCAATACAATCCGGATAAACAATCGTTTTAACAGCAATATTTTTTTCATAGGCAGCAAAGAAATAGCTTTTTGCCTGATCAAAAGTATTTTGATCTGGTTGTGACAATAAGGCATGTGTTAATGCGCGATTAATTAGTTTTGCAGCACCATTACCAATCCAGCTGCGTGCTATCGATTCGTTGACGACAGGCAATTCCATGTGCCTAAGCATTTCATTCAAACTGAAAGTGATATCCGGGACACTATCCACCAACGTGCCATCCAAATCAAAACACAACCAATGCGGGGTCAGCATTTCTACTTCTGGCATCCTTGCATCCACTTTAGTAACTTGAGAATTTGTGAATTATAAGCATCTTGCCAGACATAATTTTAACAGCGCGAACAAAAAACAGCGTACAAGCTGATACTCAAGAATTTTAGGCTATATTTAACAGAGCAACACAATAAATTAAAGCGCTCTATCAAGCTTTAGCGATTTTATCGCGCATAGCAGAAATAGTGTTTTGATAGTTGTTCGAATTAAAAATTGCCGAACCTGCAACGAACGTATCTGCGCCTGCAGCTTTAATACGCTGAATATTATCCACCTTAACACCACCATCAATTTCCAAACGTATGGGTAATCCTGATTGATCTATCATTGCACGCGCAGCTTTTAATTTATCAATACTTGACTCAATAAATGCTTGTCCACCAAAACCTGGGTTGACTGACATTAGCAATATCATGTCAACCTTATCCAGCACATAGTCCAAATAATGTAACGGTGTGGCAGGGTTAAATACCAAACCACTTTTACACCCAGAATCACGCACCAGCTGCAGGCTACGATCAATGTGCTCACTCGCTTCAGGATGAAAAGTAATATAACTTGCGCCGGCGTTAGCAAAATCAGTAATCAGGCGATCTACAGGCGATACCATTAAATGCACATCAATGGGTGCAGTCACACCATGTTTTCTCAAGGCATCACACACCAGCGGTCCAATAGTTAAATTAGGCACATAGTGATTATCCATCACATCAAAATGAACAATATCTGCGCCCGCTGCTAGCACATTATCGACTTCTTCTCCTAAGCGCGCGAAATCTGCTGAAAGAATTGATGGTGCAATCCAATTATCCATGACACTCTGCCGTTTTAAAGGCGTTACTTTAACTTAGGGTTAAGAGTTTTGCATGCGCTAAAATGATATTTATATAATCCCGACATGCAATCTGATCTATAATAACGGCAAATAAAAACATCTCAATAAAATTATTATGGATATCGAACCGTATTACTTTTCTATTGCTGTGACATTACATGTGCTTGCAGCCGTTGTTTGGGTGGGAGGAATGTTTTTTGCCTATATGGCATTAAGACCAGTAGCAGCAAAATTACTGGAACCAGCGGTGCGACTAGCTTTATGGTCTCGTACTCTGACGCATTTTTTCATATGGGTATGGCTAGCCATTATTATTATTCCGCTAACCGGCTACTGGATGATTTTTTCAGCATTTAATGGCTTTGCAGGAGTTGCCTGGTATGTGCACATTATGCAGGCACTTGGCATTATTATGATTTTAATCTTCCTGCATGTGTTCTTTGCTCCATTCAAAAGATTACGTCGTGCAGTCAATGAAGAAAATTATCAAGAAGGCGGCAAGAGTCTGGCACAAATAAGAAAACTGGTTGGCATTAATTTACTCATCGGGCTATTGACAATCATTACTGCCATTGGCCTTGAGCATCTACCAATGTAAAACAACAATACTTACATTCACTGCACAAAAAAGGTCGCCTCAACGTATGCTTGGGCGACCTTTTTATTTAATCAACTATGCCTAGCTGACTAATAGATGACACAGATAATATTACTTGCAACCAAGACTCGCATAGAAAGCAGCTAAGTTAGCAATATCTTCATCACTAAGATTAGCCACCATGGGTGCCATTTGAGCATTTTGACGCGTACCGTCTCTGAATGCCTTTATCTGAGCAACAAGATATTGCTCTTTTTGGCCTGCAAGGTTTGGCCATATAGGTGTAGGGCTAATACCTTCACCACCATGACATGCTGCACAAACCGCTGACTTTGCTTTACCGGCTGCAATATCACCCGCATTCGCGGTAGTGGCAACCAATGCCACGCCAGCAATTAATCCCATTAAAATTGACTTCATGATTTATAACTCCTGTAAATAAACTGAATCCAGACAAAAAAGTGCGAGCATTTTACAATTAACGACAGATTTCACAAACAAATTAGGCAATTTGTATGATTTATGTCATCTTGTATTAAACATTTATCTGATCAAGTTCAACCATTAGCTCTGCTACAATAAGGTTTTTGAACTAAATCTCTATATATGACCCTCCTTCAAGATCTAGGCTTTTTACGCATTTCATTATTGCTATTAGGTATATTTGATACATTAATTGCACCCCCTGCAGGTACCTATGCCGTCAAGCAAGGCATAGAGGTAATCCCTACTCTAGTAGCACCTGCCGCAGGACCTATTATTATGATGGTAATTTTATTTGACGCCTTAATGTCTAAAATCCGTGCAAGTGATACTACTGGTGAAGAGCGTAAAAAATTCCGCTCCATTATGTGGACTGAGTTAGCAGTAGTTGCATTTATGGTGATTGGCTGGTTGCCTTACTTTTTGGCCATCTTTTAAGTATTCAAATATGCTTGGCTGGTTTTGGTCTGGTTGTATAGTTTTTTCGTTTTTAGCTTGTGTTATTCAATTAGTAGTATTTGGCAATCATGCTATTTTTTCGCAAGCAACTGATGCTTTATTCCAAACTGCAAAGTTAAGTGTTGAAATTGCCATTGGTTTAATCGGCCTCATGGCTATCTGGCTGGGATTTTTTAAAATTGCTGAGCGTGCTGGCCTAGCTGATTTTATTGCGCGCACACTGGCGCCACTATTTCGCCAATTAATGCCTGGCATTCCACATAATCATCCAAGTATCGCTTCAATGACCATGAACATGGGTGCCAACGCATTAGGTCTTGATAACGCAGCAACACCACTTGGCATCAAAGCGATGAAAGACCTACAAGCACTTAATAATCAACGCGATACTTTATCTAATGCACAAATATTATTTCTAGTATTAAACACATCATCCGTGACGGTTTTGCCAGTGACGGTGTTCTTATTTCGTGCTCAACAAGGTGCGGCACATCCCACAGAAGTATTTATTCCCATCTTAATCGCAACTTTCGCTTCAACTATTGTTGGCTTACTCAGTGTCGCTTATGTACAGAAGCTACCATTGTTAAATAAAACTGTTTTGAGTTATTTATTGGCTTTAAGCGCTATTCCTATACTGCTGGCCGTATATTTTTTATCTTTACCCAAACAACAAATGAGCATTCAAGCACAGTTAATTGCCAACTTTGTATTATTTACCACTATTTGCTTATTCTTAGTTAGCGGGTGGGTAAAAAAAGTTAATGTATATGACGCATTTATCGTTGGCGCAAAACAAGGTTTTGGCACTGCCATCAAATTAATTCCTTATCTAATAGCCATGCTATTAGCCATTGCTTTATTAAGAGCAAGCGGCATCTTATCTGCATTATTAAGTTTAATTAGCAGCGGGTTAAATGCATTGCATATTGACGATGCATTTATTGAAGCATTACCTACAGCTTTAATGAAGCCTTTTAGCGGCAGTGGGGCACGTGCGGCAATGTTAGAAGTCATGCATACTGAAGGTGTTGACTCATTCCCAGCAAAAGTTGCCGCAGTGATGCAAGGCAGTACAGAAACAACTTTTTATGTGTTAGCAGTTTATTGTGGTGCAGTAGGAGTTACAAAAATACGCTACGCGATGACTTGTAGCCTACTCGCAGATGCGGCAGGCATTAGCACTGCGATATTTATTTCTTATGTGTTTTTTGCTTACTAGCAGTCTATTGTTTAATTAATTTAGCAATTAAATTTTCAACTTGTTTAGCGCGCTGGTCGCCCTGATGAGTTTCACCAATAAACACTCCTTGTACTATGCCTTGTTTATCTGCAACATAAAATGTCGGCCAATATTGATTGCCTAAAGCTTTCCAGTAAGCAAAGTCATTATCCATCATGACCGGATGCGTAACATTAAATTCCTTACACTTGGCCACTACTTTTTCATGTTCTGTTTCATGCTCAAATTCTGGTGTATGTATACCGACAATAATAAATTGATCTTTATCAAAAAGATCTTCTAGAGAATTTAACCAGGGGATAGAACGGTAACAATTCCAACAGCCAAATGTCCAAACATCAATGAGTACTACTTTGCCTTTTAGATCTTTAACTTGTAGCGGTTGCGAGTTGATCCAACTATCTAAATTAAGTTGAGTAAATTCTGGTAAATTGAAATTGGCAGATTTTGTATGTGCACTAGTAAAATAGGCACCCAACAAAAGCAAAATAGCCAACAGAGCAAGTACATTCTTTTTTACAAACATACGACCTGTCTCCCACAGATACTTCCTTGTAGTAAAGCATTAAATGCTTCAGTTAATTCTTCTAACTTAACTTCAGCCGCGCAAATTTGGTCAATGTTCCTAGGCAAAAGTTCACTGCCCAGTTTATTCCATATCTGTTTGCGTAATGACTGCGGACATGCTGCTGAAGTCACACCCAAAAGGCTGATACCACGCAAAATAAATGGCATTGCTGTAGTTTCAACATTGATGCCGCCCGCCATACCAATACTGACAATATTGCCCCATGGCTTAACGCTTTTAGTCAACCATGCAAGCGTATCGCCACCAAGATTATCAATTGCACCTCCCCAGCGACTTTTATGCAGGCTTGCGGAATCTACCTGTACTTCATCAGGTGAAATTATCTCCTGCGCACCAAGTGACACTAAATAGTCATGCTGATCTTGCTTGCGTGTCATAGCCACAACGTGATAGTTCAACTGAGTTAATAATTGAATGGCAAAGCTTCCCACTCCACCGCTTGCACCAGTTACCAAAATCGGCCCATGTTCGGGTGTTTGATGATTATCAAGCAAACGCTGTATTGCCAGTGCAGCAGTGAAGCCAGCAGTACCGATAATCATTGCCGTATGTGTTGTTAGCCCTGTAGGTATAGTTACAACCCAATCAGCGGGTACGCGCGCATATTCACTATAACCACCATCATGCACTTCACTTAAACCACTGCCATTAACCAGCACTTGTTGACCCGCTTGAAATTTTTCACTTGTAGAGGAAACAACAGTACCAGCAAGATCAATACCACCATTCAGTGGCGAAGTACGTAATATTTTGCCTTTGCCTGTACCAGCCAATGCATCTTTATAGTTAACGCTGGAGTATTCAACTTTTATAACCACATCGCCTGCTGACAAATCATCTAGCGTTAATGTTTCTATTCCAGCTCGTTCAAATTCTTTTCCTGCATGTATACGAAAAGCTTTAAACGTTTCTTGCATTAGCTTTCACTCATCATTTTTTTATAAACATTCTGTGCATGTCTAAGCGCATCATCCACATTGTCAGCCACGACATTAAAATGACCCATTTTGCGGCTCGGCTTCGCTCCAGACTTACCATATAAGTGCAGCGTGACATTAACATCATTAAATAACACGGCCGACGGGAATTTATCATCCTTCCATGCGTCACCTAATATATTGACCATTGCAACTGCGCAATAATTTTGCGTATCGGCAGGTGTCCAATCACAAATCATGCGTACTTGCTGTTCAAACTGTGAGATATGACAAGCATCCATGGAATAATGTCCGCTGTTATGCACACGCGGAGCAATCTCATTGACCATTAGCTGATTATCTTGATCAACAAAATATTCCACAGTCATGATGCCTATATAGTCCAACTGCTCAGCGATGCGTTGAGCAATTTCACATGCATATGTTTGCAGCTCTAATGGCACTTTGGCAGGCACAGAGCTAATATGTAAAATTCCATTTTTATGTTCATTGCGTGCTACTGGGAAAAAACACACTTCCCCTTGTTTATTACGTCCTAGCACTACAGATATTTCACACTGCAGATTAATGCGTTCCTCTAGAATGCATGGCACTTCACCAAAGCTTTGAAATGCTCGTAACGCTGCGTCACTATCTGCTACCACATGCTGCCCCTTACCATCGTAGCCAAACTCAGCGGTTTTAATAATGCAGGGCCAGCACATATGTTCAGTGTTATTCAAATCCTCTTGTGAGTTGACTGCAATAAATTTTGAAGTGGGTATACCCAAATCATTAACAAATGATTTTTCACGAATACGATTTTGCGCCACATTGACACTATTGGGGTTTGGACATACTTCACAATATGCTTGCAAATACTCCAAAGTATTAGATGGGATATTCTCAAACTCAGTTGTTACCACAGCACATGCTTTACCAAATTCTTCTCGCGCCTGGTAGTCATCATAATTGGCTTGAATATGTCGTGCGGAAACCTCGCCTGCTGGACTATGCTCATTTGGATCGAATACCCACACCTGATAGCCCATATCCGCAGCCGCCAGGGCAAACATCCTTCCTAGCTGGCCACCACCTAACATACCGAGAATGGAATCAGGTTCTATCATGTAGTTTTTAGTATAAGTAAATCTAGTAACTCTTTAGCAAAATATTGCTTACTGTGGAGGCAGTTGTTTAGCCAGTACCTGATTACTTTGATTTTCTCTAAAAGTGGATAACTTCTCTGCTAACTGATCATCATGGTTAGCCAACATACTGACAGCAAATAATGCAGCATTGGCGGCGCCTGCCTCCCCAATTGCGAATGTAGCCACAGGAACGCCTTTGGGCATCTGTACAATGGATAGTAATGAATCCTGGCCGTGTAAGTATTTACTTTGCACGGGCACACCTAACACCGGCACAGTGCTGATGGCCGCCGCCATGCCTGGCAAGTGGGCAGCTCCACCCGCCCCTGCAATAATACAAGCTAATCCGCGTTGTTTAGCACTACTGGCGTACTCATACATGAATTCTGGTGTGCGATGTGCGGATACCACTTTACACTCATGCTCCACGCCGAATTCTTTCAACATCTCGGCGGCAAACTGCATGACTTTCCAGTCACTGTCGCTGCCCATAATAATTCCAACTTTAGCCATTGATTATGCAGTCTCGCTGAGAAAAAACGCGCATTTTCCTCTTTTTAACCATGGAACGCCAGTAAAAATGGCCGCAAAATCAAAAACAAAAGTATGCTTTTACCCCCAATCACTCTACAATTCGCGTCTTTTTTGGGATAAATCATGGCTAACACGGTGTTTGAAACTCACATCACCTCTTTACCTTTACTGCATAAAGGTAAAGTGCGTGATATATATGAGATCGACGACAGGCACATGCTAGTGGTCGCCACTGACCGTATTTCTGCTTTCGATGTCATTATGCCTAATCCTATTCCAAATAAGGGTGCACTTTTAACCCGGGTATCCAATTTCTGGTTTGAACTATTTGCAGATCTTATCCCCAACCAAGTAAGCTCACTGACTTTAAATGACTTGTCACTTACTGATAATGAACGTAAACAAGTCACAGGCCGGTCAGTTGTTGTAAAACGCTTAAAAGCCTTACCTATCGAAGCCATTGTACGTGGTTACTTGATAGGTTCAGGATGGAAAGAATACCAGGCTAAACAGTCAGTGTGTGGTATTAAACTTCCAGCAGGCATTCCACTAGCCGGCAAACTACCTGAAACCTTGTTTACACCTTCTACTAAAGCAGCAGCAGGACAACATGATGAGAATATCTCGTTTGAGGAAACAATAGCGTTAGTGGGTGAAGACATTGCCACTCAGGTACGCAATGTCAGTATCAAACTTTACGAAAAAGCAGCAGCCTACGCGCTGCAGAGAGGCATTGTGATCGCGGACACAAAATTTGAATTTGGTTTAGACGAACAAGGCACACTGACATTAATTGATGAGGTATTAACACCTGACTCATCGCGCTTTTGGCCTGCCGATGATTATGTGCCAGGTAAAAACCCTAGCAGCTTTGATAAACAATATATCCGTGACTACCTGGAAACACTTGATTGGAATAAACAAGCGCCCGGACCCGAATTACCTGATGAAATTATCAAAAATACACAAATCAAGTACCAAGAGGCTGCCGACAAGCTGTTACAAAACTAGCTGCTCAAAAATGATTAAGAAACAGAATTAGACCTCAGTTTAGGCATTAGCTGTTGGTTACAATAGGTGAAATTTCAACGCCCCATTCTCATGCTTAAACCCATTGTTCATACAAGCTTTAGCGAGCTGCCTGACCACAGCCTATCTTTTCTCACTAATATTGAAAAAACGAACTTTTACCTAGGTAAAGGCTGGTTTGAGAATTTTTCCGGCAACACACTTTCTTCTGACAGCCAAACGCATATTTATAGTGTTGAAGAAACGGGTGACTCAGCCAAGACTCGTGGCATGTTATTTATGCGTTCGCCGGGTGGGCAGAATGGTTCACTATCAGAAAAAATGTTTTCTGGACCAAAAACACTTGCCAGTATGACTGCACATCAATCTATTTATTTTGCGCCTGTTATAGATGAGTCAGATACCGACCAGGAACAAATCATTCAGGCACTCATGCAATCGATTTGCCAGGATTCTCACGCATGGAATTTAATCGATATAAACTTCATGAATAAAGACTCCCGTATTTATCACAATGTCTCTAATGCATTGAAACAATGCGGTATGCACGTACATCATTATGATTACCGACCTAATCTTTATGAAGACTTAAGCGGAATAACATTTAAAGACTTTGTTGCTTCACGTCCCTCCATGGTGCGCAAAACCTATATGCGTAAATCCCGCAAACTGGAAAAATCTAACAATGTACATTTTGAATTCATAACATCCGGTAATTTAGATAAAGCCATTGCAGACTATAAAATCATTCATGATAAATCGTGGAAAGAGGATGAAATCTTTCCTAATCATGATGCCGGAGTTATACGCAAAGCAGCACAAGCCGGCAGTTTACGCATGGGCTTACTGTATGTTGACGACCAACCTGTTGCGGTACAAGTGTGGCTAGTTTCAGCAGGCAGAGCTACTATTTACAAATTACATTATGACTCTGATTACCATCAACAATCAGTTGGTGCTATTTTAATGTTGCGTATGTTTGAGCATATGATCGATGTTGAGCATATCAACGAGGTGGATTTTGGCATCGGCGATGAAACCGCAAAAAGCCTTTGGCTAAAACACCAAAGACCTCTATGTGGAATTGTCGCATTCAACCCTAAAACACCCGGCGGCCTATTGGCACTATCAAAATTTACTGCTTCAGGTATGCTAGACAACGCCAAGGAAAAATTTAAACCGCTATTACTACCTATCAAACAACGTTTAGCAAAAACCGGCAGCTAAGATATCATTCAAATACTATTGTGGAAAAAATTGCCGTCTTTGCTGACGTCCAAAATATCTATTACACCACGCGCGAAGTTTACCAACGCCAATTTAATTACCGTGCACTTTGGCAAGCAATATCACAACGAGGCAATATTGTATCTGCATACGCTTACGCCATAGCTCGTAATGATGACAAGCAAAAGAAATTCCAGTCCACATTAAAGCAGATCGGCTTCACTGTAAAACTCAAACCTTATATTCAGCGTAGCGATGGTACAGCTAAAGGTGATTGGGATGTAGGAATCACAATTGATGTACTGGAACAATCAACGCAAGTAGATACTATAGTTTTACTCTCAGGTGATGGTGACTTTGACTTATTACTGCAGCATGTAAACTCTAAATACAATGTCAAAACCGAAGTCTATGGCGTTGCCTCCTTAACGGCTAACTCATTAATAAACAGCGCCACTAATTTTTATCCAATTGATAGCCAGTTGCTCCTATAACACCCCCCAAATGATTTATGCAATAAATCAGGCAACCCGTTACACTACGCAGCCTCTCTGGCATTGTAATTCCAGGCTAGATTCAAGATACATGAAGCTTTTGATTATCCACTCATAGTCCATAACGTTTCGTGCCGTCTACACTTAACTGAAGGTATCACTATGAGTTCTGAAGCACTCACCCAGTTTAACCAACTTGGTTTAAATAAATCGATTGTTAATGTACTAAGCCAAGTGGGTTACGAAACCCCTTCGCCAATCCAAGCACAGACCATTCCATTATTACTCACCGGCCAGGATGTTCTAGGTCAGGCACAAACGGGTACCGGGAAAACCGCGGCATTTGCTTTGCCGTTATTATCCAAATTAAATCTCACGCAAAAACTTCCACA
>JANQKJ010000278.1 GCA_028281205.1 Gammaproteobacteria bacterium | reverse complement strand
TGGTAGTCAAGCAACGCTTGCGGGCACACTCACAAACTGTGCGGGCGGACCTACTTATTGGGGCTCTTGGTTAACCTGTGAAGAGGGTGTTGTTAGTGATCCGGAGGGTATTTTTGAATCTAGCTTTGGTGTTCCGTTACTTGAACACGGTTATGTATATGAAGTGCCATCTCCTCGATTAGGCCAAGCTAGCGCGCAGCCAATTGTTGAAATGGGAAAAATGGATCATGAAGCTGTGGCCATTGACCGTCGTACGGGCATTGTTTATTTGACTGAAGATAATGGACCTAATTCTGGTTTTTATCGTTTTATTCCAAACAACCGTGCACGCAAACTTGGTGCATTAGAGGAAGGCGGCATACTGCAAATGCTTAAAGTTGTGTCTAACGATAATGCTGACCTTACAAAACCAGAGCGTGGTGATGCTTATTATGTAGAGTGGGTAACAATTGATGACCCTAATATGGACCCAGAAAGTTTGGTCCCACCTGATGTAGGTTTCCCTCCGGTTGCAGGTGCAGGTCGTTCTGGCCCTTATATGCAGGGAGAAGCATTAGGTGGAGCAAAATTTTTGCGTGGTGAAGGTTGTTGGTACCATCGTGGTATTATTTATATGGTTGATACAAGTGGAGGAGCTGCAGGAGAAGGAGTTGTGTGGGCTTATGTTCCATTTAGAAGAAAATGGAAAGGAATTGAAGGTAAGTTAATCGCATTATTCGTTTCGCCTGGTCAGGAAACTGCTAATAATCCAGACAATATTACTATTAGCCCACGTGGTGGTATTCTGTTCTGTGAAGATGGAGGGAGTTTTACCAATACCCAGGGCGATACTGTAGGAACACGCTTAGTGGCAATTGATTATCGTGGCAATGCCAATGTTTTTGCAGAAAATAACATGGTGATTGAATCAGCCATTCCTGGCAAACCTCTTATCCCTACGGATGACTATCGAGGACGAGAGTTCGCCGGTGCATGTTTTGATCCTATTGGCAAGACTTTGTTTGTAAACATTCAAACTCCTGGAATCACATTTGCGATTAAAGGACCTTGGTGGCGCGTAGGCCTCTAGAGTTTTATTAGCATATGCAGCGAGTTGTTCATGGATGTGCAACTCGCGCATTTTATATATTTAGATAAAAGTTTATCTGTTTAGCTAAAATTTATTCATCCACGATTCTGCCATATCACCGACAATTGGTAGTTTGAATTTTTCCCCTTGGTATGACTTAACCATGAGAAGAATCCATAGTATCAGGGCAATGATATTAATCAGGCCAACAAATATACCAAAAATAAAAAACACGGAACCAAATGCCATGCTCAATAGTGTCAGTGCACCAAAAGTAATAATAGATTGCATAGCATGAAACCTGACAAACTGATCATCCTTCTCTATTAGTATTATCACCAATCCACTTATCCAGCCTAATACATAAGATAAGAATGCTGTGACATTGCTTTCAAGTCCAAGAGTAGTTTTAGCCATAGGGACGATAATATTAGCTTGAGGGAATAAAATTATATGGCAGTATAAAATTAGAGAAAAGTAATTTTATATTGCGAATCTTTGCTAAATTCTGCTGATATCTCCAAATAGCTGTAGTCCATATTTAGAAATATGACTAAATTGTTTGAGGTTAGGAGTATAAAAACTAATCGAGCAGGGATGGAAATAGAAAATATATGATTCAAGTTGTGTTAATAATCATCCCTGACTACTTTATTGGCACAGCTTAATGGTTTAATTGAATGTACAAAGTCAAATACATTAGACATGGCAATTAAATATGCTTGATGGTCATAAGTATTATTGCTACTAGTAACGTTAGTAAATTCGCTAAGTTCTTTTTCGGCTTCCTTAAGATGATATAGCGCTTTTTCAATATCCACTGAATTCCCCAATTTTTAAAATTGATGCCAGAGAAAATTATCAAAGATATGCGCAAGAATTGTGATTAGGTTGGTAAGTTGCCTAACAATGTTTATGAACCTTGATAAATATTTGAGCCCCGTCACATCAGGCATTAGTAATTTAACATTCTTTAATATTCATATTGCGGATTTATGTATATATGTTACAGAAATGTGACAGCGCGGGATTTATACATACAGATTTTATGTTGCTAAATTAAAAATAGAAGCTGCTCACAAACAATCACTGTTTTATTAAAACTTTAGTATTGTTTTTATTATTCTGTATTCTTATTCACATATTTATGTAAAAAAAATGCATAAAAATAGTTTGTACTATGAAAAGAACAGTGGTGAAGATATGAAAGATCCAGAAAATCACTCGATTGATAATATTCTAGAAGATCTAAATTGTGTCTGGGAAGAGGAGCAAGACGAGCAGCTTACTGAACTTGAACTTGAAGAACTAATGGAAGCGTTGGATACGCCAGGACTATGACATATAAAGCTGATAGACGCGATAATGAAAGAAGGCGTGAAAAAGAATTTGTTGAATTTCCATTCAAAGATTCCAATGGAGTAGAAGTGCTATGCGACCGCCGTAAAAAAGATGATCGACGTTCCAAAATGATTGTTACTTCTGAAAATATTTCAGATACACAATTCAACGAATACTTTTATCCAAAAGACTAGACAGTAATAAGCAACGGCACGCATATTATGCCGTTGCTTAATATCATTTTATTAGCATCAAATACGCTATCATTAAGCTAGTAGGTTTTTAGCTAACTTGGCTGCACCATCTAGCCCGCCAAGAGAATCTAATAGTGAGCCTCCACTACTGGCATTATCCACCATTTGTGGCATTGCATCCTGTAAGCCAGATAAAACAGAGCCTTCATCTGTAGCCAACACTGAAGCCAGTTGACTTAACTTATTGCCATCAACAACATTGCTTATTTGATCTGTAGAAATCGATGCATTGGCACCATCACCAAGCCATGATTGCGCAATATCACCCAAGCCACCAGACTGTAAATTACCGATGAGGCCAACAAGATCAAGATTGTCACCATTGCCTAGTAGACTACCCAATGCTGCTTGTACCGCACTTGAATCCTTGCCTGCAGCACCCAGTTTTGACATAAGCAATTGAGTGCCTAACTTCATAATATCCATAAATAATCCCCAGTAATGTTGTTAGTTTGATTAGGTATAATTGCTATATTACACGATACTATTGACGCTATGAATGAAGATTTAATCTCATGTAATGAACGCCAATATTGGTTGGAATGGCGCTATCTCGCCTGCAAGCAGATGCTAATCTGGTGAACTTGCAAAATCCTGCTTGTGCTGATGGTGTTGTTATAATAGTTATCGTTTTATTAAAACAAACCTACTAATAGATCTAAAGACCTGAAATATGTCACGTATTAATTTAAAACTTTTCACATTTGCATTGTCATTGTTTGTATTTAACTCGTTACAGGCTGATGAAGAATTCACTGTTTTATGGGAAATAGACGATCTAAATACCCCAGAATCGGTTTTATATGACACACAACGTGACATTATTTTCTTGTCTAATGTTGATGGCGCACCTACTGATAAGGACAACAAGGGTTATATTTCAGTATTGACTATACAAGGAGAAATGCTCAATAAGCATTGGGTAACAGGATTAAATGCGCCTAAGGGATTAGGTGTTTATAAAGACACTCTGTATGTGACAGATATTGATACTTTATTAGCAATTAATATTAACAATGGCAAAGTTGAACAGCGCTATTATGCAAGTGAGGCTAAATTTCTTAACGACATAATTATAGACAGTAATGGTGTTGTTTATGTTTCTGATATGGGCACAAGTTCTATTTATCGTTTAGTGGATAATGAATTTACTATCTGGTTGCAGGACGATAAGTTAGAAAATCCAAATGGACTATATTTGGAAAATGACCACTTGATTGTAGGCTCATGGGGAAGGATGGCAAATGAATCCTCTATGAATGCCCTTGGTCATCTAAAAATAGTTTCTATTAAAGATAAATCAATTAATAGTTTAGGTGACGGTACACCAATTGGTAACCTTGATGGAGTAGAGTCTGATGGCAACGGCAATTTCTATGTTACTGACTGGGTTGATGGAACCTTATTTCTTATCCAAAGAAATGGTCAAGCAGAGAAGCTATTAAATTTTCCACAAGGCTCGGCAGATCATGAGGTAGTTTTAGATAAAAAAATAATGATAATCCCCAAGATGATGGAAGATAAGTTAACTGCTTATCGACTAAAATAATTCTCACTCAATTTCTATATGAGTTTCATATTGCTTATATGAACTTAAGACAATATGCATGAATTAACCTCATCTGATTATTGCATTTGCGGTAAAGCTAAGAAGTTTGCATTGTGCTGTGGGCAATACTTAACAGGCAAGCAATACGCAAAAACACCTGAGCAACTTATGCGTTCACGTTATTGCGCTTACGCACTTGGTGGTTATGGTGAGTACCTTATTAACACTTGGCATCCAATGATGTCTAAACAGCTCGCTGCTGAAGACCTTTCTATTAGGCAATATCAATGGATCAAATTGGAAGTCTTAAATAAAAAACAATCGGGTGACCAGGGCACAGTCGAATTCAAAGCTTATTATCAGGACCAACAAGGAGTTGAACATGTATTGCATGAAAACTCTTTTTTTCAGCGCATTGCAGGTAAGTGGTTATATGTGGGTGCCAATCTGGAGAATAAAATATAGCCCCTTAAAATATTAAGGGGCTATGACTGTATGACATCACATAGTGATATCAGAGGAGGTATTGTGATCAGGCAGCTGCTTTTAATGCTGCAGCAACTTTAAGTTCGCCTTCGTTTGCCATTTCCTCATCCCACTTACTTAATTGCTCATCCATATATTTATGCCAAATAGATGGTATTAAGGTAAGGGCGAATAAAGAAAAGTAACCGCGTCCACAATTTGGTGCGCCGACTTCGTCTAGCTCCCAAAAATGAGTTTCGCCTCTGTCATGGTGATCAGCCTGACGGCCTATCTCAATAAAAAACCAACTCGTAAAAGCGGTATTATTATCCCAGCTATGTCTATAGTCGATAGGCTGACCCTTCTCACGAATTAAACCGTAATGCTCTAAATAGTTCAGTGCTTCCAGTTCAAAGTTAGCAATTAACCAAAGAACACTTAGGGCAGCAATACCAACCCAACCACCAGCAAACCAGAACAATGCAACTGTAGGTAAACTCATTACATAACCGCGTATCCAACGGTTTTGCCATGATAAGAAAGATTTACCTAAACGCTCTAGTCGTTGTTTTTCCATGTTGAATAGAAATTTACTCTGACCAATTCCAGATAAAGGTAAATGAGCATATATGTTGCGACCACGTGGTGCTGTGGCAGGGTCATCTTGATGACCAAGCTCGAGATGGTGATTGTAAACATGTGCGTAGCAGAAATGTGCTTTTCCGCTAAGCGCCATCATCCAACGGGCAATCACAAAACTAAAACCTTTTGTATGGGCTAACTCATGTCCGTAGATAATACCGATACCTGCAAAAATGCCGCTAGACAAACATGCACCAATCAGTTGAGTTCCGGTAATACCATCTTGGATAGTCATTCCCAGTAAACTTGATTCTGCAATTGGTACACCAAGTC
>JANQKJ010000205.1 GCA_028281205.1 Gammaproteobacteria bacterium | reverse complement strand
TGCCATACTCAAAGGTAGACTAGCTTGATTATCCCCTACTTGTTGATCTGTTGCGCTTTCATCTCCAATACCGTTGCTATTCGCTAAAACTAATAAATGTGCAGCCAAATAAAGCGTAGCATCTTGGCATTTATAGAAAATTGTTCTCGCCAAATTCAAAAACACTAAGACCCTATCGTCAATAGTGCCGTTGAACTCAGGAAAAGTTGATCTAAATATTGGCAGCATTTCTTCTGCCGTGCCAGCTACGCTCATAATTATTTAGCCTTTTTATCTTTTTGCTTTTGTGGTTTTGTAGGTTTAGTTTCAACCTCATCAACAACATCATTCTCAACATTAGTAGATTTTTTTTTCTACTTCATTACTTTCTTTTTGTTTAGGTCTCTCGATGTAATAAAGGAATACACCATTTTCGTAGTATTCTTCTAAGTAATATTTGGAGAAATCAAGTTTTATCTGATTTACCCAGCCATTCATGCGCCATTCTTGCTGATAAACGTATGTTTTCATCATTTGTTCTGCTCGCAGCTTTGGCATCCTTGTCACAGTATATGTAGGGTCTTTTTCATGATGTGTGTGATAGAACTTATCTTGCCAAGTATAAAGCAATGGGCTTTTCTCTACTGGTGGTCGAGCATAGAAGTACAAGTGTTGATAATCATCTTCGGTAATTGGCATGTTTATATCTCCTATTAGATTCCGTCAACATACAAGCAACCGTTTGGATGCTTGAAGTTTAATTGTGAAATGGAATATTCAAGTGGTGCTTTAAAATAGCGCAGCTTGTTTTCAATCCCAATAACTCGCGGCATAATTGGGTTGCCCATTTCCATAATGCGCATATTATTAAAACCAATAAGCATGCGATCAGCAGCGGTTGTATCATCTGATAATAATCCAGCATCTTTAAGCTCAATCACCACTTTAAATGTAATAGGGTTGCCTGTGTTTGCAGTCCAAGCATTATTTATCTTGATATAATCCATAACAGTTTTGCTTGCATCTGTTGCATACTTTTCAGTTGCTAAAAAATTAAATTGTTTAACTGGTAAATAAATTGTTAACCCTGTGGTAATGCGATTACCAAAAATAGTGCTTGTGCTATCAATAATTGTGTTTAGATGTCCATTAATGTAACGTGCTGGGTCTGTTGCTGTTTCAAGTGTGTTTGCTGTCACTTCTTGAATCTTTGGCACATCTGCATTTGTAATTAACCCAGTAAAGCCTTTTGTTACATCTCCCAATAACCCAACTTTTTCAATATGATTTAAACATGCAGTTGTAGCATCGTCTATAGTATCCGTCTGCAAAGGGACTCCAGCAAACATTGCTGTGCGCACATCTTGCAAACTCCATTGCGCATCAATACCACCTTGCAAAATTGGAGTAGATCGCAATGAGTAAGATGTGCTTGCTGAACCTGCGTTTGTTCCATATGAATCAATGAATCCAGCTTCACCATAACTATTTTTTACACGGAAAGCATATGACTCTGCACCTTCTGGTATTGAGTTATTGATGGGCACTAGCGTATTCAATCGATAGTTTAAATAAAGGACTTCCTCTACTTCTGATTGAATTGCTTGTAGATTATTTGTTAGATACCCAAACCCTTGCGATGGTTCTGCATCATGGAATTTATTATCAGCTTTAAGCGAATCAAACAAGAACGTCTTACCACTTTGTGTAGCAGCCTTTAAATGTGCATCAAGCAGCCCTTTGTCTTTAAGTTTACTCAAGTGCTGATATTGATTAACGTCTTTACCAAAAATATTCATTCTAAAATCTCCTGTATTAAGCTACTAAGCCATTGATGCGAATTGATACGACATCACCTGAAACGCCTGCTTCTTCAAAAAACATAGGGTTTTTAACCGTACCTGTTGGCGTTGCTGTTACCCATGTATTGCTACCATCAGTTGCTGGGAAAGCTGGATCATCTTTTGCAACTGTTGCGCTAAGTTTCACATAAACATGACCAGACTTGATGATTTCAAACTCTTGGTCCGCTGCAATGACAACTTCACTGGTGTTGTTGCTTGTAGGTGATGCAATAGCAGTATTAATTGATGCTCGTTTGAAGTGAACAACACCAATAACTGCTTCTTGTGTTGCCAAATCAGTTGGTTTGACATATTTGTCTGAACCATTTTTATATACACCCTCTGCAGGGCGTAATTCTTCTCCAGAAACATACCCATTGCTATCAAGTTCAAAAGGTGACGCTGGGCGTGAAATCTGCCCTAACTGTCCTTTTGGTTGGTATTTGTCATAACTTGTTTGTACTTGAAAACTCATTGTAATTGCTCCTATTAATTAAAGTTTTTGAATTTCTGATGCTGAATAATATTTAGCATGATTACTTACATTAGTACTTGAATCGCTTATAATTTTATGCTGTTCTTTGGCTTTGTTGTGCTTATCTACAACCCCATCAAGTAGCCCTAGTAAATATTCATCAGACTTGCCATCCGCATTTTTAACGCTACCTTCTAATGCCTTGTCTAGAATCTGGCGATTACTCATATTTGAAAAATCTTGATCTTTTAAGATGTATCGAGCTTTGTCGATAATGGACAGTCTCACAGCAACAGCATCTTGAATAGCTTTCTCCTGATTTTTTTCCTCATTTTCAGAATTGCTGTCTTGATGTACTTGTTTATCATCTTCTGTGATGTCATTATCAGAATTATTGCTTTTATCTGATTCTTCATGATTAGAGTCTTTAAGCAATTCTTTTAATTTCTGCTTAAAGTCTTCATCATTAATGATCTTTTCTTTTATTTCTTCGATATTCATTCCTAATTGCTCCTCTTTGTTATCTAGAATTGAAACTGTTTCACCACATCGACCAGCATTAACAATTGCACAATGGTTGATGCTCATGGCTCCATCAAATACATATTCATACTGCTCACCTTTGTACTCGCCTGTTTGCTGTTTGACATTAGCTGTATAACCCATTGAAACTTCTTTAATTTTTCCATTTTGGATATCATCTATAATAGCTTTATTGGTAATTTGAATTGTTGAACCAAGCCTTTCATCATCTAGTTTGTAGACATTTTCACCGATTGATCCTACTGAGTAATTGCGGTAATTATCAGCGTCTACCATTTCATGGGGGTGAGTCATTGTGATTGGCTTTAGCTTAGCGCTATCTATTGTTTCATCACTGAATACTGTTTCAGGCGGTCTAAAAACACCTACTAGCTTATTAGTATCGCTATCAAGTCCTGTAAAGTTGCTTAACTGATACTTTTGCACACCAACTCTAGTAAGAGCAGCGACACCTTGTAAGTAGCCCTCTTTTGTTAGTTTTCTTGTTGTTTTTGTTAATGCTAAATTGTCGTTAAAACTAAGCTGACTGTTCATTATTCATATTCCCAAAAGCTAAATTATGTAAGTGGTTTTCATTTAATGCAGCAAGAGCCACACATCTGCAATTAATTTCAAAACCTGGATTTCCAGTTGACGGAGGTGAGCTATATGCAAATTTCTTACCATTATTGGCAACATGGGTTGGTCGCTCTCGTGAGTCATCAACACCTAGCCATGTATATTCATCAACACCTATTTGTCGATGTCTTAGCTCTGTTAATTGCCCAATAATTTTATTTGTTTGATCTCTAGTAATGAGTTTCACTCTATTTTTTGCAACTCTGAATCTACCCTTTAAATCTTCAGTTATGATCTTTTCTAATTCAGTTTGCAGTAACCCTTGATTAACCCCGAGTTCTTCAAATGATTTATTTACAAAATTTTCAATTTGCTGCTTTAATTCAACAGGAATATCTTTGATTAAGTCTACATTTTCTTGAATGGCTTGCTGTATTGCGTTATTGAATGCTTTATTTGATAGATATTGTTTGATATCTATTCCCACTGCATTTTTTACGGATGAAAAAAATAATCTATCATGGTAATCACCAAGATTTGTGGCAAAGTCAAAAGCCTGTTGTCGTCCTAAGAGTTCATTTGCAAAATAAGAAGCAAATACACCATCAATAATGCCTTGTAACTCTTGCTGAGTTTTCGGCTTTTTATCCTGTATTTCTTTAAATATTTCTGATTCTATTGCAGATACAATCTTCATTACAGATAATCTGTAATTGTTTTCGTGACTGTGTGGCGGATGGATTGGTCGAAGCTTAACTGTTCTGGCTATCTTCTTCCTCTTTTGAGTTGTTTTGTAAGTTACTTATTATGTTACTTCTTAGTTCCTCATCAACACCTATTGGCTTCATTTCAGGGTCAATATCTGGGTATGTATCGTTATCATACAGTGTTTGGCGTATTTCGTCATCATTTAAAACTCCATTTGCCATATAAATTTGATCCCTTTGTGCATTTTGCAACTGAACCAATGCTTTCTGAGTATCTGATATGTCAAGTAATGGTCTGAATTTATAGTCTATTTCTTGGTTTATTCCAATTGTTTTAGCTATGATTTTATCTAACTTATCGTAAATTGGAGTTAATATTCTTTCCTGTGTTGATGCCACTTTTATTGCGTAGTTATGCATATCGCTATCGCCAGTTGAATTCAATCCTGCGGGCGACCTGCCAAAGAATCTAGTTTGTGGAATATCTGCAGCTGCTGATAATCTAGCATGATATTTATCGAAAAGATCAGGTACTTGTGCAAAACTAACTTGCAATCGAGATAAGTCCATTTCTGAATCCAAGTATAATGTTCGATAAATTGATTTTAAATCATTTATTTTACCAACCAATTGATCTATTGGGCTTACAGTATCATCTGGACTTCCGCCTAATGCATCTGGAGCGCCTGCCAAAGCATCTTTTAAATCAGGGCATTTTAATATTGGTACACTTGATTCTTGGAGCAAATAATTGATAGAACTTGATATGCTTTCCTCATTTGTCACTGCATTTATGCATCTAACAAGTTCTGATACTCCCCAATCTTGGTTGTACCCCGCATTCCATTTATTTGTTGTTAAAGGCTTAACACCATCGATTCTTATCACCCTTGAATAGTGTACATTTATTGGTGCTATTCTGTTGAATGTGAATTGGTAAATCAAAGGTTCATTAAAGTTTGACGTAGCAATGTCGTTGTCATGCTCAAGTATAGAAGCATTAAACCTATCAATCACAAGGATATTTTTTAGATTTATTATTTTTGAATCAAGGTTGAGCGGTGATGTTAATACATCATCGTCTGTAATCAACACCATAAAAGCCGTTCCATACAATCTAGCAGCTTTTATCGCACTTTTTATCTTCTCAGTTATTCCTAGTTCAGTATCAAACTGCTCAAGCTTTTTGTTATCATCTTCACTTAGCCCTATAGTGTCTCTAGGGAAAATAAACATATCATCAACAGGAATATCTATTATTTTAGCTGCTGCCCATGATTCAGCATATGCAGCTTCTAACTCTATATTATTTTCTGCTAATGCGCTGTACTGAAAAAAACCAGATTGACTTTTATCACTTCTCAGACCTGCGCCACTATTGTAATTGATGAAAGCGTCATGGATCACACTTTTCTTTTTGCTTTTTTTCTTAAATCCAAACATATTTATCTTGCCCTTAGTCCGTTTTTTATATCGTGCGCATATGAAATAACTACTGCATCAGCCATGTTTGGCGAAGCTTCATCGTTTGGCTGCTTATCCACCATTAACTTGCCGTCTTCATGCTTATATGATGCCTGAGATAGTTCTAGCAATAACTTATTTAAATTATTTATATTACCATCTATGAATAAGCATTTTTCTGGGGAAATATCATCGCCATCAATAAGTCTTAATGTGTTCTCAACTCTAATTCTTATTGCCCACCATGCTTGTGCTTTGAGATTTCTAAAATACTGGGCGTTAGTTATGTCATCCAAATATTTTTTATCATCTCCCTTTGGTCTTGCTGCGCCAAGAAATGGCTCAACCATATATTTTTTATTTATCCTGTTGAAATCTGATTTTGCACCAGCGCCTAAGCCAGAAGCGTCATAATGCACCCTCACAATACTTTTATCCAATGTGTAATTGTGAACAAAGTCCACTGATTGACTTATGAACTGATTATCAAACTCTTTAACATCTTTTAGCAACGAGCCAATGCGATAAGCCAAAGCACAATGATCTTGGCCAGTGTCAGCAATGTCAAAGCCAAGATACTCAAAACCTTTTACTTCAATATTCATCATCTTATGTGCATCAACACATTTTTTAAGCCATGCTAACGGAATAACAGCCATACCATTTGGTGTAGGGCATAGCTTCCCTTCCCATATATGCATTGCTGTTTCTGGATCATGTTTAAAATTAAATTCCATTTCCTCGCGCATGGCGTCAGTAAAGTATTTGTTTTGCCGCCAAGACACTTCAAAAACCAATGATTTGCTTGGTGTTATTTCTTTATTAAATCTTTCATATACTGCATCAGTTTCTTTTGTCGGGTTATATGTGTATATTATTTTTGCATCTTCACCGTTGTTTTTATTCCTTAAAACTGTAGGTAACAATATGTCTAAACTACGTTTTGATATTGCTTGTGCTTCCTCTAGCCAAACATCAGTAATACCATGCATAGACTTAATACTATCAACGGTTGTTCCCTTTAATCCTTTAAATAGAAATTGACCACCATGCGGTGCGTATATTGTGCTTTTTTGAACATCATAATAACTACCCAGACCATAATAATTTATTCTATCAGCAAGTAAGCTTAATACTGAATCTTCAATTGAATTTTGAATTTCACGACCACACAAAACCTTTCTGTAACCGCTGAGTGTGCGTAATATATAATAATCTGCTACAAAGTAACTTTTACCCGCGCCACGCCCTGAGTGTATTGCTAACTCTCTCCATTCTTCTGTAAATGCTCTCTTGAATTGATCTTGTATAACTATATCAATATTTATGACTTATCCTCATTTGTGTTTTTTTCAAACATAACATTAACATTTAATTTGTCTTTATTTTCATTGTATGTCTCAATCTTATCTGTTTGTCCTAGATATTGCTTGCCAAGCCATATAGCCATTGCTGCATTCTTTTGGGCTAAATTAAGCTGATACCTACGTAAGCTCATTCTTCCACCGTCAGACTTACTTTTATATACTGGGGAAAAACCCTCTCCATAGATATCAATGCACCATCTATTAAGCGTCTTATGGTCGCAATTTAAGATATTGGCTATTTCATCCCGAGTGCATTGAATATAACAAAGGCTCTCAAATTGTTTTTTATCAATATGTTTCTTTGGTCTAGCCATTCTTACTCTCCATTTCACGGTATGATTTACCGTTTGATTCAAGGTAAGCTTCCTTGCCTGTGTATTCCTGCCAGCGTTTTATGATTACGTCGCAAAATTTTTCATCTAATTCCATAGATAGTGATCGGCGATTCGTTTTCTCAGCAGCGATAATTGAAGTCCCAGATCCACCAAAAGGTTCATATATATATTCACCGCTATTGGTATGGTTTTCTATTGATTTTATATATAATTCAACAGGTTTTTGTGTTGGATGAGGTGTTTTACCGCCAGCATCTTTTTCAAACATGACATTTTTAACATCCCATATTGTCATTTGATTTCTTCCACCCTTCCAGTTGTGTTTAGCTCCTGATTTTACTGCATACCAACAAGGCTCATGTTTCCATTGATAATCACTTCGACTTAATACGTGCACGTTTTTATTCCATATGATTTGAGATTTTATTTCAAATCCTGCTCTTTTTAATCCATCCATAACAACATCTGTGAAGGATGATGCATGCCAAACATAAGTGATGTTTCCTTTATGCAAAATGTAAGCATCATACCAGTCAGACTTATTATCATTTTTTAATGTTCCAGTCTTTTCCCTGTCTGTCTTTATTGTATGCTTGGCATTTGCCCTCCAAGAAGCATCATACTCAACACCATATGGGGGGTCAGTAATCATCGTATTTGGTTCTTGTCCATTTAAAAGCTTATCAACATCATCAATATTTGTACTATCACCACACATAAGCCTGTGGTTGCCAAGAATCCAAACATCCCCTAGCTTTGTTACTGGTTTTTTATTTTCCTCAACATCAGGCACATGGTCTTCATCAGTTAAACCATCCTCAACTTCCATATCATCTAAAATTAAATCAAGTTCGTCATCACTAAAGCCTGTTAGACTTAAATCAAAATCAAGCTCGTTAAGTGCTTCTAGTTCAACCTTAAGTAAATCATCATTCCAAGTTGAGTTAGTCGCTATTTTATTGTCTGCTATTATGTATGCTTTTCTCTGGGCATCTGTTAAATACTCTAGTTTGATTGTTGGGACTTTATCTATATGGAGCTTTTTCG
>JANQKJ010000204.1 GCA_028281205.1 Gammaproteobacteria bacterium | reverse complement strand
GCCGAAAAAGTCACCTTGGTTTAAATAAGCGAGGACCATTTCATGACCAGTTTCATCTTCAATCATTACACTGACAGAACCGCCAGTTATATAATAAAGTGTGGTCGATGGGTCACCCGCATGGATGATTCGGCTGCCATTGGTATAGCGTTTGGTATGGCAGTTTTCAAGTAAGCGTGCAACTGTCGGGTCAACTGTAGGCATTTTTATTTGTAGGTTAGACACAAAGAACCTCTGACTTCTGGTTTAATTAGATGAAGTCTAGGATAGGAAGTTCCTAATGTCGATTTGAGGAAGAATGAAAGGTAGTAAATGAACGTACGAATAAAATGGTTAGACCATATGAGCTTTGTGGGCGAAACCTCGAGCGGCCATTCTGTGGTCATGGACGGTTCTCCCGAACATGGCGGGCGCAATCTTGGTGCACGCCCAATGGAGATGATTTTGCTTGGATTGGGAGGCTGTACCTCCTTTGATATCGTCAGCATATTACAAAAATCTCGTGTTGCTATTGATGATTGTATCGTCGAAATCAGTGCGCAACGCGCGGATGCGGTACCAGCGGTATTCACCCGCATACATGTCCACTATATTGTTAAAGGCGCCAGTCTTCAAGACAAGCATGTCAAACGTGCCGTTGATTTGACCTCTGAAAAGTACTGTTCTGTATCAATGATGCTTAAACAGAGTGTAGAAATCAGTTATGACTATGAAATAGTCGATACCAGCAAAGATAGTGAATAAGGAAGATTGCAAATAGTCATGGCGCAACAAGATGCAAAGATTGCCCTGTATGGATTCAACAATTTAACTAAAACGCTGAGTTTTAATTTCTACGATATCTGTTATGCAGCAACTGCAAAACAGCGTGATGAATATATTGAGTATATTGACGAAACCTATAGTGCACACCGACTGACTGAGGTGCTCACAGAAGTAGCCAATATTATTGGCGCAACTATATTGAACGTAGCAACACAAGACTATGATCCGAGCGGTGCCAGCGTGACTATGTTAATCTCAGAAGAAAACGCACACACAGAAGTCCCAGAAATTGAAGATGCCTCGATTGATGCGCCTAGTGTAGTAGCACATTTAGATAAAAGTCATTTAACAGCACATACTTACCCCGAGTCGCACCCAGATAGTGGTATTAGTACCTTCCGTGCTGATTTAGATATCTCAACATGCGGAAAGATTTCTCCTTTAAAAGCGCTTAATTTTTTAATTGATAGCTTTGACGAAGATGTAGTGATACTGGATTATCGCATTCGTGGATTTACGCGTGATGTGAAGGGGCAAAAATTTTATAAAGACCACAGTATTTCATCCATTCAAGAATACATGTCAGAAAGGACCTGCCAGCAATATCAAATGATTGATGTCAATGTTTATCCAGAGAATATTTTTCATACCAAGATGATGCTGAAAGAGTTCGAATTGGATAATTATTTGTTTGGTGATGATAGTAAGACCATGCATCAAAAAGAAATTGAATATATAGAAAACCAGTTACGTAATGAGATGACCGAAATATTTTATGGGATGAATTTGAGTTAAATAACTGCTTTCTACGCTAGCGATCATTTGATGGTTTGACTTAGTTAGGATAAGGCATGATAAGCCAAACCATCAATAGAAGACTCTGTTGGTAAGAAGGTTTAATTAACATCTTCACGTCCATGACTTAGTGTGAAGTCAACTTCAGGGCCAAGTGGGACAATACCTGTAGGATTAATTGAACTGTGGCTGCCAAAGTAGTGGTATTTTATATGATCCATATTCACAGTTTGAGCTATGCCGGGAATTTGATAAAGCTCGCGTGTATATGCCCATAAATTGGGATATTCTATCAATCTTTTTTTATTGGTTTTAAAGTGATTGTAATACACAGGATCAAAACGAACCAAAGTCGTAAATAAACGCCAATCCGCTTCAGTGATTTTATCACCAACTAAATAGCGTTGCTTTGAAAGTATTTCTTCAAGCATGTCCATTGTATTAAATAAACGATGATATGCCTTATCGTAAGCTGATTGCTTAGTTGCAAATCCAGCGCGGTATACACCATTATTAATATTGCTATAAACAGTGTCATTAATTGCATCAATCTTTTTGCGTAATGGCTCAGGATAATAATCTATATCTGTATTGCTAAACTCATCAAAGGCAGAGTTAAACATACGTATTATTTCTGAAGACTCATTATTAACAATCGTCTTAAGCTTTTTGTCCCATAATACTGGCACGCTAACAAGTCCGTCAAAGTCTGGCTTGGCCTTTAAATAATTTTCATATAAATAATTTGCATGATTGACATGATCTTCAGTGGCACCAGGATATTTGCCAAACACCCAACTTTCTTCGGGCATTAACGGATGTACAACAGATACTGAGATTATATCTTCTAAGCCTTTCAAAGTGCGAAAAATTAATGTGCGATGTGCCCAAGGACATGCATATGAAACGTAAAGATGGTACCGATTGGGTTCTGCAGAAAAACCACTTTTACCACTCGGTCCTGCGCTGCCATCTTTTGTCACCCAGTTTCTAAAACTAGATTCTGTACGAATAAACTCACCTTTGACGACTTTAAGTTTCCCACTCATTTTACAATCTCCTTGTAATGTTTTTTATGATTTATCCATGCTCGATCACGGACGAAATTATTTGATTGATAGTCCCACATTGCTTGATCTATTTCTTTTCTTGTGTTCATTACAAACGGGCCATACTGTGCTATTGGTTCATTTATTGGTGTGCCACTAATTACTAGAGCACGTGCTCCTTGATCGCCAGCAACAAAGTCAGAAAGAGTATTTTTTTCATTTAATATTAAAAGAGTATTCACATTTACATGTGTGTGATTAATATGGCCATCACCCTCAAATAAATATAGAAAAGTATTATTCTCCTTCGGAGCTTCATGCTTGAAACTTTTCCCCGGATCT
>JANQKJ010000134.1 GCA_028281205.1 Gammaproteobacteria bacterium | reverse complement strand
TTCCTGTAGTAGCTTCTGATAGCGTGAAGCCAGTGCGGCGGGATCCGAAGAAATGGCTAGAGTTCGTGCCTTGGCGTATTGGAAGTGGATGGTGTTTTCGATATATCGATTGTTGGCGAACTGTTCGGCACGCGTGATTGAGTCACTAATTCTTGATGTAGTTAATGGGTGGCTGCGCAAGAATTCTGGAACTCGGCTTTGATTGATTTGAGAGTGGGTATTTAATCTTTCAAAAAACCTTGGCATTCCAAAAGGATCCAGATTGGCATTGATTAATAAGGCCATACCCAATCGATCTGCTTCTTGCTCAAAAGCACGACTATAAGCTAAAGCTGAGTCCTGGAAGGCACCTAATGTTGCAGTGCCTGCTGCTTGCCCAGCTTCCCCACCATATATTGTTGCCAAAACTGTACCTAAGAGCGCAATAGTATTCAGTACGCTTAATTTTTGTTGCCTTGAGAAACGCCTTGCGATATGGCGTTGTGAGACGTGTGAAATTTCATGGGCCACCACACTGGCAAGCTCAGATTCTGATTCAGTCAGTAGGAATAGCCCGCTGTTTATCGCAACAATGCCGCCGGGCATGGCAAATGCGTTGATACGTGGGTCAAATACGAGCAGGAAGTAAAATGGGAAATCAGAATTCAAACCACCTGAAATTAAGCGTGTGCCCAAAGACTGTAAATAATTACGCAGTTCGGGGTCTTCAGAGACAGGCAATCTTCGATTGACTTGAGTGAGCAGGATCTTGCCTAGCTCAATTTCCTGGTTGACGCTTAATATGGCACTGGCTGGATCGCCAATATCAGGCAGAGTAATACCGAAATCTTCTTCACTGTGGGCGACTGTTACAAGCACATTAACCACTAATAAAACTAACAATATAGTCAATATTTTTTTGATATTTAGTGAAGTCAAAGAAGCTCTCTTGGTTGAAGCGTGATTGCTATATATCAAAGTAAGTTATAGGAACGATATATCCTATGAATTATCGCACAATCGGATTAGCCAAATAGCTGTTTGAATAGTGGTTACTTCATAGCCATACTATGATTCAGACAATAGAATTAGCACTTGATTCAAGCTACTAAGTAGTCTGAGCGTGATCTAATTCATTTTGACTGGATGGCTTGCTTGACTATGAATATAGCTTCATCATAATATCACGTTCTTCTAATATAGATTACAGCACTACACAAAGTGTGGGTACTATAAAAGGTGTTCAGCCACACATTTGGTTGAGCAGGTTATTTTGTAATATCTTTCTACTATTTAAACAATACGGCTTAGATTATAACGGAGGTCCTATTAATGGCTGATTTTGATCAAGAATTAGATGCATCTGGATTAAATTGTCCTTTACCTATATTGCGCGCAAAGAAATCACTATCCAGCCTAGAGAGTGGTCAAGTACTTCATATTATCGCTACTGACCCAGGTTCAGTGAAAGATTTTGAAGCCTTTGCTAAGCAAACTGGTAATGAGTTACTTGAATCAACTGAAGAAGGCGGCAAATTCCAATTCTTAGTTAAGAAAAAGTAGAACTACTACTTAATTTATTTAAAACTAAGTCAAGCTATCCAATAGCTATCGATTGATGACCTGATTAAGAGGTCAAATCAGTTGTTAAGGCGTTCAGAGCGTGTATGATTGCACGTTTTGCATGGTTAACAGGCACTGCGAGACCAACTCGTGCGTGATGAGAGTAGATGCGCCATATAATTTCAATTTTGTTGGAAAATGAGGCTGGGGCCCTATCCAGAGTTTCGGGCTTGTTCTCTGCACGTGCCTATAATATTGCCTCCTTAACAGTTGCTCCTACAGATGATCCAACTATTTCCAGGATCACCGTAGTTGCCCAAGGGGAAGATGCTGTTGTTCAGCAAATTATTAAGCAATTAAACAAATTGGTTGATGTGATAGGCGTTATGGATCTTACCGATAATGAGCATTTCGAACGTGAAATCATGCTTGTTAAAGTGGCACCTAAAGGTGCACAGGAAGATCGAATCAAGGTTGTGATTCAGGATCTAGCAGCGCGCCAACTCGAGCAGCATGAAGGTATGATGACCTTGGAAATCACTAATATTGGCCTGAAACTCAATGAAGCCATTGAAAGGTTAAAACCCTTCAATATTATCGAAGTAGTGAGGTCTGGTGCGGTAGGCATAGGCAGTGGTGATTCGGTATTAAAAATTTAATAGCAATAATTTAATTAGCAGTATTCAAGATTAGGAACAGCTTAGTAGGAGTTAAACATGAACGTTTATTATGATAAAGACGCCGACCTTTCGATTATTCAAGGTAAGAAAGTGGCCATCCTGGGCTACGGCTCACAAGGGCACGCACATGCGAACAATCTTAAAGAGTCTGGTGTTTCTGTCATAGTTGGTTTACGTCCTAACTCACAATCTGCGGCTAAGGCGGAAGCTGCAGGATTAGAAGTTAAATCGATTGAGGATGCAGTTTCCAGCTCGGATCTTATTATGGTGTTAGCACCAGATGAGCATCAAGCTGCACTCTACCAGAATCAAATTGCGCCTAACATTAAGCAAAGTGCAACCATTGCATTTGCACATGGGTTTAACATTCACTTTGAGCAGATTGAGCCGCGTGAAGACTTAGATGTCATTATGATTGCGCCTAAAGGACCTGGTCACCTGGTACGTTCGACTTATAAGGAAGGCGGTGGTGTGCCTACCTTAATTGCTGTTTTTCAGGATGCATCCGGTTCTGCACAAAAAACTGCGCTTTCATATGCTTCAGCTAATGGTGGTGGTAGAGCAGGCATTATCGAAACCAGTTTTCGTGAAGAAACTGAAACAGATTTATTCGGCGAGCAGGCCGTGTTATGTGGTGGAGCAACTGCACTTGTTCAGGCTGGGTTTGAAACGCTTACTGAAGCAGGTTATGCGCCTGAAATGGCCTATTTTGAATGCTTGCACGAGCTTAAGTTGATCGTTGATCTTATGTATCAAGGTGGCATTGCCAATATGCGTTACTCAATCTCGAATACTGCTGAGTATGGTGATTTGACTCGTGGACCACGTGTTGTCACTGATGAGACTAAAGCTGAAATGCGCAAGATCTTAGATGAAATTCAATCTGGTAAGTTTGCACGCGAATTTATTCTAGAAAATCAAGCAGGTGCAGCAACCTTGAAAGCCATGCGTCGTCGTGGACGTGAACATCCTATTGAAGAAGTCGGTGAGAAGCTGCGCGGCATGATGCCTTGGATTAAAGAAAATCAGTTAGTCGACAAATCCAAAAACTAACTCTGCAGATTTAATTACACTGCGTTTTTACTGCTAGCGATATGTTGCCCATCGCTAAAGAGCTACAACCAATATTTGTATTCGGTACGCTGATTCTAGTCGGCGTGCAATTTTTGTTGGGAAGTTTTGTAACATTTCTTTGGCTGCCGTGGGTAGTGCTTGCTTTTTTTATTCGCGATTTTCACCGTGAAATTCCTCCCATACCGCTAGCATCAATTAGTCCAGTTGATGGTGTGGTGGAAAATATTCGTGACATAAATAACCCATATCTTGAACAGCCAGCTTGTTGTTACACCATTCAACAATCAAATCTGGGTGAATTTAATATGCATAGTCCGATTGAAGGCAAAGTTGAACAGCTATGGGTGCGCTACCCTAACACTGATAAAAAAGCCTTGTCGTATTGGATACGTACTGATGAAAAGGATGATGTGGTTGTTCATGTCGAACTCAATTCTGGCTGGCAGCATGGCAGTACCGTTTTGCATCCCGGGGAGCGCGTTGGTCAGGGCCAACGTTGTGGATTTATAGCTATGGGGTGTAAAGTGCACATATATTTACCAGAGCGTATACACAGAGTGGCTCAGGTTGGTGATAGAGTCACTGCAGGCAAGAATATACTTGCTCAGTTTGTTCATTAAACTTTAATCGTAAAATCTATGGCAGAAAACCATAAATCGAGAAGAGGCATTTATTTATTGCCTAATTTACTAACAACAGGTGCGTTGTTTGCCGGGTTCTATGCCATTGTCTCGGCTAATTTAGGTCGATTCGAGCAAGCTGCGGTTGCCGTGTTTATTGCTATGGTGCTGGATGGACTTGATGGAAGAGTGGCCAGGTTGACCAATACAGAAAGTAGTTTTGGTAAAGAATATGACAGTTTGGCAGATGTTATTTCTTTTGGTTTGGCGCCTGCTTTAGTCATGTTTGAATGGTCTCTGCAGCATGTTGTTTATGAAGGCTGGTTGCTACAAAAATTAGGTTGGTTGGCAGCATTTTTCTATGCAGCTGCGACTGCGCTGCGTTTGGCACGATTTAACTCGCGCAGTACAGATCAAGATAAAAAATATTTCCAGGGCCTGCCAAGCCCAGCTGCGGCAGGTGTAATGCTTGGGTTTGTATGGGCTTGTCATGACTTGCAATATACAGGTGCGGATTTATGGTTTTTTGCCTTTGCTCTGACATTAATGTCAGGTGGATTAATGGTAAGTAACTTCAGTTTCTATAGCTTTAAAGAATTTGATGTACGCAACAAGGTTCCTTTTATTGCTATGCTGGCTATTGTTGGCGTATTTATTCTGGCATCGATTGATCCGCCAAAATTAATGTTTTCTGTATTTCTGGTTTATGCTTTATCAGGCCCTATCACTTACATGGTACGTTTATTTAGAAAACGAACACGTTTAGCGAATAATCGAGAAAAGACGACAAAATAAGCATTGCAAAATCAGAATCGACTCGTATATGATGACTGGCATGCAAATACACCAAACAAAAATTCAGTCACATAGTCATGTCGGTGCTATAGTGCCGTCTAGCGCATCTCTATTTGCATTACTTCTATTGCTGCCGCAGTAGCGGCTTATATCTTAAGCCTGGCGAGGCCAAACGTAAAAATTTCCCACGAATGCTGCAAACGCCAATAACCGCGTTAAACAGTTTCTCGAAATGCTCATTTATTAAATATAAACTGCGCTTTCTCGAAAATGTTTGCCTTGTCTTATGTACATGGATGTGCAGTATGCCGGTTTTGCAGGAGCAAAAACCGGCCAGCGTTTTCGCAATCCGTGGCAAGCTTTTTAAAAAATTATACTATAACTATGGAAATATAGGCTGGCTGTTAGCGATAATAGCTTGCTGAAGAATGGAGCAAACAATGAGTGCGAGTGACAAGTTAATTATTTTTGATACGACTTTGAGAGATGGTGAGCAAAGTCCTGGTGCCTCGATGACTAAGGATGAAAAGCTACATATTGCTAAGTCATTGGAAAGAATGAAAGTGGATGTGATTGAGGCGGGATTCCCCATTGCAAGCCCAGGAGATTTTGAATCTGTGAAAGCAGTAGCAGCTGCTGTGACTGATAGTACTGTTTGTGGGTTAGCGCGTGCACTTGATCGTGATATCGATCGTGCCGGGGAAGCTTTGAAGCCAGCGCAATCAAGTCGTATACATACATTTATCGCAACATCGCCTATTCATATGGAACGCAAGTTGCGCATGCAACCCGAACAGGTAATCGAGCAAGCGCTTGCTGCTGTTAAGCGTGCAAGCAAATACACTGACAATATTGAATTTTCTCCAGAAGATGCCGGGCGTTCAGAGCTTGATTTTTTGTGCCGCATTATTGAAAAAGTAATTGATGCAGGTGCACGAACAATTAATATTCCAGACACTGTGGGTTACAACATTCCCCAACAGTTTGGCGACTTGGTAGGGAATTTAATAAAAAGAATACCTAACTCGGATAAAGCAGTGTTTTCAGTGCATTGTCATAATGACTTGGGTCTTGCAGTATCTAACTCCTTGGCTGCCGTGCTTAAGGGTGCGCGTCAAGTTGAATGCACTATTAATGGTTTAGGAGAACGTGCGGGTAATGCAGCTTTAGAAGAAATTGTCATGACAGTACGTACGCGGCAGGATGTATTTTCATGTGATACTGGTATTGATACTACTCAAATTGTGTCTGCCTCGCGTTTGGTATCGACTGTGACTGGTTTTCCTGTGCAGCCTAATAAAGCCATTGTCGGTGCTAATGCATTTGCGCATGAGTCAGGTATTCATCAAGATGGTGTGTTAAAAGCACGCGAGACTTATGAAATTATGCGTGCCGAAGATGTCGGCTGGACTGAGAACCGTATGGTTCTAGGCAAGCACTCGGGTAGAAATGCATTTAAGTCACGGCTAAATGAATTAGGGATTGATTTTGAATCTGATGACGACTTGAATCGAGCGTTTGCAGCGTTTAAAGATCTCGCTGATAAAAAACATGAAATCTTTGATGAAGATTTATTTGCCTTGGTTGCTGATGATGATACACATTTGGAAGAGAAGTATAAGTTGGTTTCTGTGCGTGTATGTTCAGATACTGCAAAAGTACCTGATGCGGACCTTGTATTATCAGTTGATGGGGAAGAAAAGTCGGCGAACGCAGGTGGAGGTGGACCAGTAGATGCTGCTTTTCAGGCCATTGAAGTGATTGCCGATAGCCAAACTAAATTGCAGTTATATTCGGTAAATAGCATTACCAGTGGCACCGATGCTCAAGGTGAAGTGACAGTACGCTTGGATAAAGATGGCCGCATAGTGAATGGCCACGGTGCTGATACTGATATTGTGATTGCCTCTGTAAAAGCCTATTTAAATGCATTGAATAAAATCCATTTTACAATGGATCGTAAACATCCTCAGCATGGACAAGTGTAATGAAGAATTTCCGATCTATTGATGATGCAACCCGCAATGCTTATTTGAATGCACTTGGTATTCAACAATGGTATATGCGTGGGGCTGATCACAGTGAAGATATTCAAACCGATAGCAAAATTACAGCGAATCCGCTAAGCCCGCAAGACAAGCCAGTACAAGTTGGTGGGCAAACTCAACCTGTAGAAAAAGTTTCGCAGTTCAGTATTGATGTTGAAAAAGTTTCAACTATGGATCTTTCGGAACTGCAAATGTATGTTAGGGACTGCAAGGCATGTGAGCTACATAAAACACGTAAACAAACTGTGTTTGGTACAGGCCACCACAAAGCTGACTGGTTAATTATAGGAGAAGC
>JANQKJ010000119.1 GCA_028281205.1 Gammaproteobacteria bacterium | reverse complement strand
CGGCAACGTTTGGGACTTCCTGCCACAAGTATTCAATGGGGACCTTGGGCTGGTGTCGGCATGGCAGCACGTTTAGATACTCAAGAGCAAAAACGTATGCAAACCTTTGGGCTCACTCCTTACCTTTTACTACAGGGCTTAATGATATTTGATTACATATCAACTCAAGACACACCTCAGGTAACCGCAACGACAGTCGACTGGAATCAACTTCAACAACAAGTAGGTGAACTTACATCAGGACTATTTAAGCGCCTTACCCAAAACAAGTTACAGCACAATAAATCAGAATTGTTTATTTATAAGTTAGAGTCTGCTTTGGAATATGAACGCAGCGATCTCCTCAAACTACATCTACAACAAATTACTGCTCAAGTTTTAGGTTTCCCAGCATCACAAGAGATACCTACTGATGAAGGCTTTTTCGAGTTAGGCCTAGATTCTCTTATGACTATCGAACTACGTAATCGCTTACAAAAAGATCTGAATTGCACATTAAGTCCAACATTATTATTTGACTATCCAAGTATCGATGATTTACACAATTTCTTAACTACATTCATAGAATTGGATTTTGATAACTTAGAATCCACTCAGAGTAAGTCATTTAATATAAACGATTTGGATTCCATAAGTAGTTTAGATGAAAGTCAAATTAATGAAATCATAAACAATATAGATTAATAAAAGTTACAATAAAGGATATCCAACATGTTAAAACCAAATAATATAGGTGAATGTGTTATTGTTCTCGGAAGCGGAATAGCTGGATTAATATCAGCAAGAATTCTTTCTACATACTTCAGCGAAGTGCTGTTATTTGATCGAGATGAAATTCCCACATTGCCACATGTACGCAAAGGCATTCCTCAGGGAAATCATTTTCACGCCTTATTACCGGGAGGCTTAGAGATCATTTCCGAACTATTTCCAAACATTCTTAACGAGTTAACTGATGCCGGATCATTGTTAGCCCAACCAGGTGATTTTTATTTTTATTATCCACAAGGTAAATCTTACCTTATTAGTCCATTTCAACCTGAACCCATCTTTGACAAATCAATTAAACCCTCATATGTACAAACACGTGCTTTGCTCGAACTCTGCATTCGGCGCCGAGTTGAAGCTATTAAAAATGTAAGAACATATTATGAGACTAAGGTCAGTAGACCATATGTCGTAAACGACGAAATACAAGGCATCTTTATAGATGACACTGAACAACTAATGCATGCAGACCTTGTTGTTGATGCCACTGGTAAGAAACCAAGAACACTTACATGGCTGAAACAACTCAACTTCCATACTCCAGAAGAATCAACAGTAAACTGCGATTTTGCATATACAAGTGTCTTTCTACAACCCGAAGATCATAAAGCATTCGAGGGTGTTGGATTTTTTATATTTGCAGATCCTAATTCAGAGTATCCTCATAGAGGAGGCTCTCTAGTTCGCATCGAACAAAGCATGTGGCAAGCATCAGTATCCGGAAGTCATGGTGATTATCCACCAAATAATTACGAAGAAGTACTAGAATATAGCAAGACACTAAAGAACCCCATTCTATATGACTTACTAAAACAAGCAGAACCTATCTCTGATCCAGCTCACTTTCGCGTACCTAGAAGTACTCGCAGACATTTTGAAAAATTAAATTATTTCCCAAATGGATTGCTTCCAATAGGAGATGCAATTTGCCACTTCAATCCACTTTGGGGACAAGGTATGTCTTCTGCTTGTCGTCAAGCAAAAGCACTAGGCCGCGTACTGCAGTCACGCTTAACGAAACAGCAAGGCTTAAATAATATTGCACTTGATTTCTTTCAGGAAGCATATGAAGAAACAAGAGCACCCTGGTTATATGCCGCTTTAGCTGATTTCAATAATCCTTTATGTACGGGAGACTTTCCATTTGAAGAACGTGAAAGTATTAATATCATAAAAGAATTAAACAAAGCATCAGAAGAGAATGATAGCAATGCTTCAGCATTACTAGCCTCCATAGCGCAGTTACAAAAGCCATTAGCCGCACTTCAGCCAGAAGTAAATTATCCTAAAGTACGCACGGAAGCATAATATCACTCACAAGGTCAATATCAGTGTTTGTTGTCACCATAGATAAATCATTAACAACATACATTTCTTTCTAAGTT
>JANQKJ010000266.1 GCA_028281205.1 Gammaproteobacteria bacterium | reverse complement strand
GGCTTGCAACAAACGTGGATCTTTAGATAAGTGCGCCATAATACGCAATTCAATTTGCGAATAATCTGCAGCCAGCAATACGTGTTTATTACCTGCAATGAATGCTTGACGAATACGTCGACCTTCTTCTGTACGAATAGGTATGTTTTGTAAATTAGGATCCGTTGAAGATAAACGCCCCGTCGATGCGACCGCCTGGTGATAAGAAGTATGAATACGGCCAGTAGCCTGACACACTTGTTTAGGTAGCTTATCTACATAAGTAGTTTTTAATTTTTTAAGCGAGCGATAGTTAAGAATCATCTGTGGAAACTCGTAATCATGCGCTAACTCTTGCAGCACATCCTCTGCAGTGGAAGGCTGACCTTTAGGTGTCTTGCGTATAATAGGCAACTGCAACTGTTCAAAAAGAATTTTCTGCAGTTGCTTAGGTGAATCCAAATTAAATTCATCACCAATTAATTCATGCGCCTGTTTCTCCAACTTGTTTACTTTTGTTTCTAGTTCCTTACCTTGTTTTTCCAATAATTGCACATCGATTAGTACGCCATTGCACTCAAGTCGCGACAAAACTGAAAGCATGGGTATTTCAATATCATGATACAAGGCTTGTTGTTTTTTTAGTTTAGATAACTGTGGCCAGAAATGTTGATGCAATTGCAGAGACATATCGGCATCTTCTGCAGCATAGTCAAGTGCGACATCTAGAGGCACATGGTTAAAAGTAATTTGCTTAGCGCCTTTACCTGCTACATCTTCAAACTTGATGTTGTTATGCCCAAGGTGCAGCTCACATAGTGTATCCAAATCATGTCGACTGGCCGTAGAGTTGACCACGTAAGATTCAAGCATGGTGTCATGCTTGATACCATTTAGTTGAATGTCATGTCGTGCCAACACTGATTGATCATATTTCAAATTATGCCCCACTTTAGCAACTTTAGGATCTTTGAGTAGTGCTCCCATTTCAGATAAAACGTCTTGTAAACTAAGTTGTTTAGGCGCACCTTCATAATCATGCGCAATTGGCAAATACGCTGCTTCACCAGCTTGTATAGAAAAAGACATACCTACCAGATTTGCTTGCATGTAATCCAGGCTATCAGTTTCAGTATCAAAAGCCATTAAATCTGCTTGCTTGCATTTTTTAATCCAGGCTTTTAGTGCCTTGTGTGTGGTTATTAATTCATAGTTACTTTCAGTACTTGCAACACTATTAGTTTCACCTGAATTTTCAGGCTCATTATCCAGTTCATCTAACCATGTTTTGAAATCAAGTTCATGATAAAGCTTTTTCAGAATTGTATTATCTTTCTCACCCAGCTTAAGTTCGTCAACTGAGAAATCCAAATCAACATCACACTTAATAGTTGCCAACGCATAGGACAAAGGTAATTGATCTGCAGCTGTACGCAATTTTTCACCTATCTTGCCTTTTACTTGCTCCGCATTCTCAATCACACCCTGCATAGTTTCATACTGTTGTAACCATTTCACAGCAGTCTTTGGACCCACACCCGGCACACCCGGAATATTGTCAACTTTATCTCCTGTAAGCGCGAGATAATCAATAATTTGTTCTGGGCCTACACCAAATTTTTCGTTTACGCCCTGGATGTCCATACGCGCATCATTCATAGTGTTAATTAATGTAACGCGTTCATTAACCAGTTGGGCCATATCTTTATCACCAGTAGAAATTAATACGCGATGATTTTTTACATTTGCATAATTTGCCAACGTCCCAATAACATCATCTGCCTCAACTTTATCAACGCATAATAAAGGGATACCAAGTGCCTCAATCAATGCATGCAGAGGCTCTACTTGCACTCGCAAGTCATCCGGCATCGGCGGACGATTAGCTTTATATTCTTGGTAGATGTCATGCCTAAAAGTTTTACCTTTTGCGTCAAAAACAACCGCAACATAATCAGGCTGCTCTTCAGCAATTAGTTTACGCACCATTCTAAGCACACCATATACGGCACCTGTAGGGGTGCCTTTTTTATTAGTTAGTGGCGGCAAGGCATGAAAAGCCCGGTACAAATAAGAGGAACCATCAACCAGAAGTAACAAAGATTCTTTCGTCATGCGTACACGTCTATTTAATTATTTTTGAAAAGCAGATGACAACGTTATCATGTACACTCGCCCGAGGGAAAATAAACACACCTAAAGATAATGAATCAAAAATCACAAAAGCAATCTTTGGCAGGGCCCGGAGGCTCTTCAGTACTTTCACGTGAAAGCTGGAAAATATTTCAGATAGTCGCCGAATTCGTAGAAGGATTTGAACGCTTATCTAAAATTGCACCCTCAGTCAGCATTTTTGGTTCAGCACGTACCCCTGAAGACCATCCTTATTACAAACTTGCCGAGACAATCTCTCGACAACTTTCTGATGCCGGCTTTACTGTAGTCAGTGGGGGTGGCCCCGGCATTATGGAGGCGGCTAATAAAGGTGCATATGCGGGCAAGTCGCCTAGTGTTGGTTTAAATATTTTTTTACCACAAGAACAAGCTGGAAATCCTTTCCAAGACATCACTCTAAACTTTAGGCATTTCTTCTCACGCAAAGTAATGTTTGTAAAATATGCTTCTGCTTACGTCGTATTCCCTGGAGGATTTGGCACTTTAGATGAACTGGCTGAAATCTTAACTCTGGTGCAAACAGGCAAATCAAGAAAAATACCTATCATCTTAATACAATCGGATTTTTGGGAAGGCTTACTTGGCTGGTTTAAGCAAGCACTATTAAAAAATGACACTATCTCGGCTTCTGACTTAGATTTAATACAAATTATTGATGATCCTTCAGAAGTCGTGACAGCAATTTTTGATTACTACGAAGGCAGGAATTTTGAACCTTCGACTGAAGAACAAGAAAAACTACTCGATTTATAATTCCAGGTACATAGTAAACTTCTCCTGCTTAGTTCTCATGCCATGCTAAATACCGTCGAGTCATTAATTAATCATGTTAATGAATGGCTGGGACGAACAGTTGCCTGGTTTATATTAGCCATGGTTGTCATTACTTTTTTCAATGTTGTGATGCGCTATGGTTTTAACTTTGGTCTCATCGCTGTCCAAGAAAGTGTTGTTTATTTCCATAGCTTTGTTTTCATGTTAGCTATAGCCTATACCTATAAACATAATGGGCATGTCAGAGTTGATATTATCTACTCTAAGTTTTCTGACACACAAAAAGCATGGGTTGATCTTTTAGGCACTTTAGTTTTGTTATCTCCTTTTTGCTTGTATTTGATTTTTACTAGCTGGGACTATGCTACCAAATCCTGGATGTTACTTGAGGGGTCGCGCGAGGCTGGCGGCCTGCCGTTTTTATTTATTCTTAAAACATTAGTTCCGTTAATGCCTGCTTTACTTTTGCTGCAAGGAGTTGCAACTGTGTGTCGTTGCATAAACATATTAAAAACTAAAGGCACTAAATAAATGGAAAGCATAGCTTTCATTATGTTTTTAGTTGTCATTATGATTTTAATGACAGGCTACCCGGTTGCATTCACTCTGGCTGGTGTGTCACTGGCGTTTGCTTTTATTGGCACTTTTATCCAAGGCTTCGATCACTCACTCATGCATGCATTGCCCAGCCGTATTTTTGGCATCATGAATAATGAAACCTTAATTGCGGTGCCTCTATTTGTATTCATGGGGGTCACTTTAGAACGCTCAAAGATTGCTGAAAATTTACTTGACACTATGTCACTATTATTTGGTTCATTGCGCGGTGGTTTAGGTTACTCAGTAGTTTTTGTTGGTTTATTACTTGCTGCAAGCACAGGTATTGTGGGTGCTACGGTTGTAACTATGGGGTTACTTTCCTTGCCCACCATGTTGAAACGAAATTATGATCCGGCCTTATCTTGTGGTGTGATTTGTGCCTCTGGAACATTGGGTCAAATTATCCCGCCTTCAATTATTTTAGTATTGCTTGGGGATGTAATTTCATCTGCATACCAACAGTCACAACTGGACCAAGGTATTTTCTCACCTGAAACTGTAACCGTCAGCGATTTATTTGCTGGTGCCATTTTGCCTGGTATCTTGCTTGTTGCGATCTATATTCTGTATTTGTTTTATCTAGCGATTACCAAACCCAACTTGATGCCTGCAGTAAAGAATAATAATCCCCAGGTAAATTTATTTACTCAATGTTGCAGTGCATTATTCCCCCCAATAGCTTTAATCATTGCAGTATTAGGTTCGATTATTGGCGGATTAGCAACTCCTACTGAAGCAGCTTCAGTGGGAGCAATTGGCGCTTTGCTATTAGCATTCTTCAATCGACAACTTAATTTAAGTTGCTTGCAAGATATTACCCGTAACACAGTTCGAGTCACTTGTATGGTATTCGCTATCTTTATTGGCGCATCTATTTTTTCATTGGTATTTCGCGGTTACGGTGGCGATGATGCTATTCATGAATTCCTCACTCAATTACCCGGCGGTGTATTTGGTGCAGTTGTAATCGTTATGCTAGTGATGTTTATTTTGGGTTTTGTACTCGACTTTATTGAGATTACTTTTGTTGTAGTACCAATAGTGGGACCCGTGTTACTTGCAATGGGCGTTGACCCGATATGGTTAGGCATCATGATTGCTATTAATTTGCAAACCTCATTCTTAACGCCACCATTTGGCTTTGCGTTGTTTTATCTTAGAGGAGTTGCGGCCAAAAGCATAACCACACGGCAGATATATAAAGGTGTCGTACCTTTTATTGCGATTCAGTTATTAGTATTGGGGGCTCTCGCCAAGTGGCCTGAACTGGCCACTTGGTTACCTGAGAAATTAGATAGTTGAGGACAGCTAAGTTAGCTAGTCTGATTTGAATAAAGTTAGTAAGGAGAAATTCTAGGCACCAGTTGCAAATAACCAACAATTACTAAAATTAAATAAGCTAAACCAATCGCAAAAGTAATCCCCTTCTTAACTGCTGTTCCTTCGCTATTTGCGCGCAGTGGATTGGCCATGATCAAAATGCCAACAATCGCCATAGCTAAAAAGAATCCTTGCGTGCCCCACTCCTTAGCATCCCACATCGTTTTCCATTTAGTGTAAAGATCGTCCATTATTCCTCCAGTGTTATGGCAGTCTATTATAATTATTTTGAGATCTTATAAAGTATATCAGCCAGCTAAAAATAATTCTTTTTTTATCTGGCACTCTTCTCGCGTTAAAATAAATATATAAATATCAATAAGTTAAGGCTAACGCAAATTTAAATATGCTCTTTCAGACAAATCGTGCCAGGCTTTAGATTTAGCTAAAAACCCTTGGTAGGAGTCGTAAATTTCCTGCGCGAAAGGGTCGCTGCCCACTACATCTGCTACCACCTGCGCAGACAACTCGCGCAGCTTCTCAATCACATCGGCTGGAAACTCTCTAACATCGACATTATGTTCATTGATCAAACTAACTAGCGCATCATTATTACGTGCTACGTATTCAAGCATCATATTTTGATTCGCTACTCGAGATGCATTGCGCACAATAGCCTGTAAATCTTGTGGCAAACTATTAAATGCTTTTTCATTAACAAAACACTCAAGGGTAGTGCCCGGTTCGTGCCATCCAGGCGAATAATAATATTTAGCAGCCTTGTACAAACCAAATGCAAGATCGTTATATGGCCCGACCCATTCAGTCGCATCTATCACGCCTTTCTGTAGCGATACGAACAAATCTCCACCCGGAACATTCACCGGTGTACCGCCTGCTAAGCGTAATACTTCTCCACCAAGGCCCGGGATGCGCATTTTCAATCCTTGCAGATCTTCTACAGAATTAATTTCCTTGTTAAACCAGCCACCCATTTGCACCATGGTGTTACCGGCAGCCATGGGTACTAAACCAAACGGCTGATAAGCACGTTGCCACAATTCCATTCCACCACCGTGATATAGCCATGCGTTCATTTCATTAGCCGTCATACCAAAAGGAACGGTAGAAAAAAATTGTAGCGCAGGATTTTTTCCTTTCCAGTAATAAGCCGAACCGTGTCCCATTTCAGCTGTCTCTGCCGCAACCGCATCAAAAATTTCAAATGCAGGCACTATTTCTCCTGCACCATACACCTTGATATTTAAACGCCCCCCAGACATTTCTTTAATAATCTGCGCTAGGTATTCTGCACCTGTACCTAAGCCTGGAAAGTTCTTTGGCCAGGTGGTAACCATCTTCCAATTGAATGTTTGCTGACTGTTTTGTTGCTTACTGGTATTTGCATTAGAGGCTTCATCATTATTGCATGACGCAACTGTGCAACTCGCTGCAGCTACTCCAAGATACTGTAAAAACTTTCTGCGATTATTTTTATTATTTGCTTCTTTATGGTTCACTGTCGAACACTCCTCATGCTTTGGTTAACTTAGCACTATCAGATTGGCATAAGATAATACTAACCACTTACTTCCGCTGCCCTCAAATTTAACCTGAACTCGCGCACTGCTTCCATTGCCTTCCTGGTCTAATACTACACCTTCACCAAATTTTTTATGCGTAACTCTTTGCCCAACACGTATACCGTTACCACTATCATCAATTCTGCGTTTTACTTTTGGCATTGGCTCTGGCTGCTGTACTGTTTGAGTAACGCGGGTACGTGGACGCACTTCAACCATAAGCTCAGCGGGAATTTCATTAATAAAACGTGAGGGTGGATTATAATTTTCATTACCATAATGACGACGTGATTCGGCATAACATAGCATTAAATGTTCGCGTGCTCGTGTGATGCCTACATAACACAAGCGCCGTTCTTCTTCGACACGCCCCGGTTCATCCATAGACATACTGCTAGGAAATAGTCCTTCCTCCATACCCACTAAAAATACCAACGGAAATTCTAGTCCTTTAGCCGTATGCAAAGTCATCAACTGCACACAGTCTTCCCACTTTGATGCCTGCCCTTCACCTGACTCAAGTGCCGCATGCGATAAAAATGCATCCAACTCTGAAAGCTCTTCGCCTTGCTCATTTTCATACTGAAAGCCACGCGCTGCTTCGACTAATTCATGTAAATTTTCAACACGTGTCTGACCTTTTTCACTACGATCTTTTTCAAAGTGTGCCTGCAAGCCGGCCAGACCAATAATATGATCAACCTGATCCTCTAAGGCATTATCTTTTAATTCACCAGTTAAGCGCTCTATTAAAGCAACGAATTGTTTTACTGCTGTTTGCGCTCTTGCTGACAGCGTTGACTGGTTAATAATATTATTGGTTGCTTCCCATAAAGGAATGTTCTCTGCGCGAGCATGATCACGAATAATTTGCAAGGTGCGATCACCAATTCCACGTGGTGGGTGATTGACAATACGTTCAAAGGCAGGGTCATCAATGCGACTGGAAGATAAGCGCAAATAAGCCAGTGCATCTTTAATCTCAGCACGTTCAAAGAAACGTAATCCACCGTAAATCCGGTATGGCACTTGTTGAGCAATTAAGTTTTCCTCAAACACGCGTGACTGAACATTTGACCGATATAGTACTGCAACTTCATTGTGCTTACGTCCTTGTTGCTGTACCCATTCTTTAATGCGCTCAATGACAAAGCGTGCTTCATCATGTTCATTATATGCCGCATATAACTGAACTGGTGTACCTTCGTTACCTTCAGTCCAAAGTTTTTTGCCTAGACGCCCTTGATTATGGTCAATCAAGCCATTAGCAGCAGAGAGAATGATACTGGTGGAACGATAGTTTTGTTCTAAACGAAATGTTTGTGTATCAGTATAATCTTTACTGAATGAAAAAATATTTTCAATACGTGCACCGCGCCAACCGTAAATTGATTGATCATCATCACCTACAGCAAATACAGGTGTTTGCTTACCGGCTAATAATTTCAACCATTGATATTGAATTGAATTCGTATCCTGAAACTCATCAACTAACAAGTGTCGAAAACGATGACGATAATGCGTTAATATATCTTCATTATTACGCAGCAATTCTAATGTACGTAATAACAACTCCGCAAAGTCAACTACACCTGCACGTTGACATGCTGCTTCATAGGCCACATAAACTCGCAGCAACTGACGTGTTGTCAGATCTCCGTTATCTTGAATTTGATTAGCACGCAAACCTTCATCTTTGCGAGCATTAATAAACCACTGCGCTTGTTTTACCGGCCATTTAGACTCATCCAACTCCAGACCTTTCATTATACGTTTAACCAAGCGATGCTGGTCTTCCGAGTCTAAGATTTGAAATGTTTGTGGCAGATTAGCCGCTTGCCAATGTGCGCGTAACATGCGGTGCGCAATACCATGAAACGTGCCTACCCACATGCCAGTCAAATTGGCATCCAGCAAATTTTCTACCCGGCCACGCATTTCTGCGGCTGCTTTATTGGTAAAAGTGACAGCCAGTAAGCCATAAGGCGACACCCCTTCTACCTGGCATAACCATGCAATACGATGCACAAGCACACGCGTTTTACCACTACCTGCACCCGCTAGAACCAGCGCTGGGCCGGGTGTAGCAGTCACTGCCGCACGTTGCTCTTGATTCAGGTCATCTAGTATTGGAGAGACATCCACCGTTATTTTCACTCATTATCATGTCATGTGTTAGCTATACATAAATTATATTTTATTAACTAGGATTAGAAATAATACGCTATCGTCGCAGCAGCAATAATGGCTGTAATAGCGGTAGCAATAGACCATAAGCGCTGCTGTTTATATTTATTTTCCAAGCGCTCTATTTCCAGTTTAAGCAAAGCTTCTTGACGCTTAGGTGCTTGCTCGGCCTGTAAAAAATACTGATGTACTAACGAAGGTAACTCGGGAGCCTGCTCCAACACTTTAGGTAAATGCCTACGCATTCCTTTAACCAATGCACGCATCCCTACTTGCTCACTCATCCAACGATCAAGAAACGGTTTCGCCGTTTGCCATAAATCCAATTCCGGATCTAGCTGGCGCCCCAAGCCCTCAATGTTTAACAATGTCTTCTGCAATAATACTAGCTGGGGTTGCACTTCCATTTGGAAACGACGTGCGGTTTGGAATAAACGTAATAACAAATTACCAAATGATATTTCACTAATTGGTTTTTGAAATATAGGTTCACAGACTGTACGAATTGCAGATTCAAAGTGGTCAATGCGTGTATCAGCAGGCACCCAACCTGATTCTAAATGCAACTCTGCGACTCGACGATAATCTTGGTTAAAAAAGGCTAATAGATTTTCTGCCAAATAACGTTGGTCTTCTATTGATAGAGTCCCCATGATGCCAAAATCAACACCCAAATATTTTGGGTCCTCGGGCGTTTCATAAGAAACAAATATATTGCCTGGATGCATATCAGCATGAAAGAAATTATGTTTAAACACCTGGGTGAAAAATATATTCACACCCCGTTCTGATAATTTTTTAAGATTAATATTATTTTCATTGAGTGTTTTTACATCATTAACTGCAATACCATGAATTCGCTCCATAACCATCACATTAATACGACAGTAATCCCAGTAAACTTCCGGCACATACAGATCAGAACAATTCTCAAAATTACGTCTAAGCTGGCTGGCGTTGGCCGCCTCACGCATAAGATCCAGCTCATCCATAACTGTTTGCTCATAATCAGCCACTACTTCGCGTGGACGCAGTCTCCTTCCGTCAACCCAGTAGCGATGTGCTAAATTAGCAATTAAGTGTAAAACTTCTAAATCTCTTTTAACTTGCTTATGCACACCTGGGCGTAACACTTTAACGACAACATCAGATCCATCATGTAGTGTTGCTGCATGCACTTGTGCAATTGAAGCTGATGCTAAAGGTGTTTCATCAAACGAAGCAAAAATTTCACTAACACTTTTACCAAAAGCCTTCTCAACTATCGTGCGTGCCTCTGCACCTGGAAAAGGAGGCACACGATCCTGCAATTTGGTTAACTCATCTGCAATATCGTCAGACAACAAATCCCGTCGTGTTGATAAGGCCTGGCCAAACTTAACAAAAATAGGGCCCAGATCTTCTAAGGTGCGCCGAATCCTTACACCATGTGATATATCGACGTTACGAAACCAGTGCCACGGCCATATGAGTAACAAGAAACGTATTGGGCGAAACAAGTGAATAGCAAAGATAACTTCTTCAAGTCCATGCCGTACCAAGACAATATTGATCTGAATAATACGAATAAATTGGCGAATTAGGCGCATGAGTTAATTAGTCGCGTGGTTGTAATCAATTGTCTAGTTTATTAAGGCGCGCTTCTAACCGATCGACTTGCGCTCGTGTGGCATCAACATCTTTAATAAATTGATCTACTTCATCCTGAGTGACAGAGACTTGTACATTATCTTGTAGATAATCACGTATATCTTGGCGCATATTATCACGCAAGCGATCGCCAAAAGTATGCAAGGCACGCGCACCTTTACCTAATTGGTAAGCTACCGTATCACCTGTATATTTTGATATGATTTCTTCCCAGTCAATTTCTATTTCTTTTAAAGTGTTTTGCATCACACTAGCAATATGCGTATCACCTTTAATTTCAATAGCGCCATTCTTGATTAACACATCTGGATCAGTGCCCAATAAAAAATCAGGTAACACTTTAAGTGATAGATCAATTTCTACATCAGTAGACGTTTCTTCTTGACTGACTTCTTCAAAATACGATTCTTGAACTTTAATTAATAAGTCAAATTTAATTTCCTGTATCAGGATACGAATAACTTTACCTTTAATTTGGCTTAGCTGGTTGGCACGCTCTTTATCCTGCTCAAGATAGCGATTGAGTGCCGCAATAATAATGCTCTTCATATTAGTACTTATAACCAATATGTGCAGCGACAATCCCACCTGTCATATTGACGAAGCGACAGCGATCAAAACCAGCTTCACTAAACATTTGTTTAAGCGTTGCCTGATCTGGATGCATACGAATTGATTCTGCTAGATAACGATAACTGTCTGCATCTTTTGCCACCCATTCGCCAAGCTTAGGCAATATAGAAAAAGAATACATATCATACGCAGGGCTTAACCAGGCCGCGGGTTTGGAAAACTCCAATACTAGAAACTTACCACCGGGCTTCAATTTTGAATACGCAGATGCGAGACATTTTTCTTTGTAGGTAACATTACGCAAGCCAAATGCCATGGTAATACAGTCAAAAGTATTATCTGCAAATGGCAAACATTCAGCATTGGCTTGAACATAATCGAGGTTATTTAACAAGCCGCGATCTATCATTCTCTCTCGGCCTAGCGATAACATACTGGCATTAATATCACATAAAACTACTTGGCCTGATGGGCCAACATTGCTATGCAGTTCTGCCGCTAAATCCCCTGTGCCTCCTGCCAAGTCAAGTACTTTCTGTTTTGGCCTGACGGCTGCTATATGTAATGCAAATTTTTTCCATAAGCGATGTAATCCGAGTGACATTAAGTCATTCATCAAATCGTAATTATCTGCTACCGACTCGAATACCTGCTTAACACGTTGAGTTTTTTCTTTGGGTGTTACATCCGCATAGCCAAAGTGAGTCTTTTCATTATTTTCCATTCGACGACACTAGTGTGTTTTTCTTTTATGGCCTGCTGCTTCTAATCTGTCTAAATAATCTTGCCACTTTTTATCTTTTTCAGCACCGAGTTCATATAAATGCTGCCAGCTGTATAAACCTGAATTATGGTTATCATCAAACACTAGCTTAACAGCATAATTCCCTACCGGTTCAATTGCTGTGATATTTACATCCTCTTTACCCACTTGCAGTACTTCCTGCCCTGGACCATGCCCCATTACTTCTGCAGAAGGAGAATATACTCGTAGATATTCGCAACTTAATTCAAATCGAGCACCATCATCAAATGCTATTTCTAACATTCTGGATTTCTGGTGTAGCTGTATTTCTGTAGGAACTACTTTAGCCATGTTCACTTCCTTAAATTTTTAATTATAGCCATAGGAAATTCTGATTTATTAACTTAAGTATCAGAATAAATCAGAGCTTCTATAGAATATAACGACTTAAATCTTCATCTTTACTTAACTCAGAAACATTGTCATTGACATACTGCTGGTCAATCACTATTTTCTGTCCACTTTTATCTGGGGCATCAAAAGATAACGCCTCTAACAACCTTTCCATAATGGTATGCAATCGTCGTGCACCAATGTTCTCAGTACGCTCATTAACATTAAATGCAGTTTGTGCAATGCTTTTTATACCATCTTCAGTAAATTCTAATGTTACACCCTCAGTTGCCATTAACTCTATGTACTGCTCACTCAGAGATGCATTCGGTTCAACAAGAATGCGTACAAAATCATCTACTTCAAGCGCGCTCAACTCTACACGTATAGGCAAACGACCTTGCAACTCAGGCACCAAATCAGTTGGTTTGGATAAGTGAAATGCACCTGAAGCAATAAATAAAATATGGTCTGTCCTAACTACACCATGCTTGGTTGATACTGTGCACCCTTCAACTAACGGTAAC
>JANQKJ010000253.1 GCA_028281205.1 Gammaproteobacteria bacterium | reverse complement strand
TAACCCAGCACACCAATTTTGGCTCCTGGGAAACAGTTTAGCGAAATGTCTTTCAAAATCTCTTTCTGTGGTGGCACGATCTTGCCAACACCTGACATGGTATATACGTATTGCGCCATGGTTTTCCTTATTAAAATTATGCAAATCTGCTAATAGCAATCCCTATTATGCAATGAACATGCGTTTTGTGAAATGGTTAACGGAAAATCTGCAAATATGAGTCAATTACATGGTATTTGAACGATTTGGAACATATCTAACATTTTTGTAGGTCCAGATCTTATGGCAAAACAGTATATATGTCCTAGAATGATTTATGTAACTAAGTAATCTTAGTAACATAACAATAATTACTGTTGTCTATTGGCCAAGGAGACGTGCCGTGGATGTAGCTGCACAGGATTATCCAAATAATAATGCTATTGGGCTTGCATTTGATCGTGAAGTTGAATTAGCAGACCTCTTAATTTTCTATCTCGAGCAACTCGGAGTTGAATATATTTTCGGTGTGCCCGGTGGAGCCATTGAACCTTTATATAACGCACTAGCGCGTAGCCAACGTAGAGGCACTATTAAATCAATAGTCAGCCGTCATGAGACAGGCGCTGCTTTTATGGCACATGGTTATCACGCAAACTCTGGAAAGTTAGGCGTATGTTGCTCTACAACGGGTCCAGGTGCGACTAATTTGATCACTGGAGTTTCATCTGCTTACGAAAATGATGTGCCTATGTTGGTCATTACCGCACAAACTGCATTGAATAAGTTTGGAAGGGGTGCATCGCAAGAATCATCCGATACGGCAGTAAACACAGTGGCGATGTTTGAGTATTGTACAAATTACAATAGCTTGATATCCCATGTTGACCAATTTGAAAGAAAAGTGACTGCGGCCATTATGCAGGCGCTATATACCAACACCCCGTCTCATATCAGCATACCGGTAGATATTTTTCGAACAAAGGTTAAGCAAAGTAAAACAGCATACCAAATTGCTCATTTTTTAGATAAGCCTTGCCTTACCGACGAAGAAGCCGTATGGCGGCTATATGATCGCATTGTTAAAGCACGCTCGCCAGTATTAGTAGTAGGTGACGCTTGCGTGAGAAGCATGGCGAGCATATTAAGTGTAGCGACAAAAACTAATATGCGTATTGTGACGACGCCACATGGTAAAGGTTCGGTCAGCCCTTATCACCCGCTTTATCGAGGTGTTATTGGCTATGCTGGTCATCAGGATGCCATGGATACAGTTACTGATAAGAAGGTTGACTTGATTGTGGCAGTTGGAACGAGCATGACCGAAAGGATCAGTGACGGACGGGATATGCACGCGGAGCTCACCGGTAAATTAGTACATGTTGAACAAAATGAATATCGTTTTAGTAAGTCACCAATGGCAACCATGCACATACTTGGTGATATTGATCGTATATTTGGTGCGATTTCTAAAAAACTGGATCGTTTGCACCACCGCTGGTTAGATGCTGAGTCTGATGATACTAGTGGACTGGAATTCAATGACGATGAGTCAAGCTATCATTGCCATTTCGAAGTAGACGAACCGGAAAAATGTGATAGCGATGCAGTGCCAATAAAGCCACAACGTTTATTTACAGTACTACCCGATATTTTTCCGGCAAGTGCAATTTATCTGACAGATCCCGGTGCCAGTATGTGTTGGGCCACTCATTACCTGCATCCCCAAGATCGCAGAATAGGCGGACAACGTGAAAGCAATACCAGTTTGTATCAAACTAATATGGAGTTTTCTTCAATGGGTTGGGCAATCGGCGCATCAGTCGGTGTTGCATTGGCTCGTCCAAAAAATCCTGTGATTTGTATTATTGGAGATGGTAGCTGGCTGATGAACGGTCAAGAGGTCACTGTAGCGGCGCAGCATGGTTTAAACATATTTTTTGTTATTTTAAATGATGCGGCCATGGGACTAGTTAAGCATGGTCAGAGACTCGC
>JANQKJ010000242.1 GCA_028281205.1 Gammaproteobacteria bacterium | reverse complement strand
TTTACCTATGTGTTGCACTTCACACTCAACAACATCACCAGGCATTAAAAATTCTGGTGGCGTACGTGCATACCCCACCAGAATTTTTAATGCCTGGTGATGTTGTTGAGTGTGAAGTGCAACACATAGGTAAAATTTCTAATAAAATCGTGCAAAGAAAACTCGCGTAAATATTACCGTTTAGCTGACGAGCAGGACACTGTAAGCGTTTTGATGTGTTTGGGACTGGATTTCTTTGCTTGTGAGAATATTATTGTAAAAAATAATTAGTAAAATATTTACACAAGCAAATTGGGGCTTACATGATTCAACATAAAATGCTCAAGCCAGTTGAGTTGGAATTCAATGGGCGCGCAGGTGAATACTTTCGTATTTGGATAGTAAATATATTACTCACTATTTTAACTCTGGGAGTTTATTCCGCTTGGGCAAAAGTACGTAACAAGCAATACTTTTACGGCAACACACTGCTTGATGGTTCACCTTTTGAGTATAACGCCAGTCCTGTTGCCATATTAAAAGGTCGCCTGGTGGTAGTTGCCATTTTGGCTGCTTATTATATTGTGGTGCAGTTTTTTCCTTTGTCTGAAGGATTGTTTTTGCTGCTGTTCTTTTTAGTGCTCCCTTGGTTAGTTATGCGCAGTTTAATGTTTAATGCGCGCTATTCTTCTTATAGAAATCTGCATTTTACGTTTGAGAAGAATTTATCTGACTCAGTTAAGACATTTATTGGTTTTGGTATATTGGTGGCTCTGACTTTTGGTCTGGCCTATCCTTTTTACATGCATGCCATACAAAAGTATCGTGTAGATAACCATGGGTATGGCCAGTATGCATTTTATTTGAAAAGTGCAGTCAAAGCTTTTTACAAATACTACCTCATTGCTTTGTTGATTCTGCTGTTGTTAGTAATACTGGCGGGCATGATTATGGGAGTGTTCTTTGGTGGGTCAATGCTGATATTTACCGGGGCAAATGATCCAGGCAGTATGCCTGATATGGGACCCTCTGCGGTGGTGTCGATATTTATAATGATGATAATTTATCTGTTAGCCTATTTTATTGCTTTTGCATATATTAAAACGAAAATATTTAATACGGTCTGGTCTAACACAACATTAAATAAAGCATCCGCACATATGTCGTCCACGCCAACAGTGCCATTGATGGCTTTTGAAGGGTTACTGGAAACCAAACGAATGTTTTTTATTTACATTACTAATTTGATTGGAATCATTGTCAGTATGGGGTTGCTTATCCCGTGGGCAAAAGTACGCTTGGCTAAATATAGAATTGAGAATTTAACCGTTGCGTCGATCGCTGATTTGAGAGTAATCACTGCTAAGGAACGTGAGCAAGTAGGCACCATCGGCAGTGAAATGGGCGATATTCTAGACATAGACATAGGTATTTAATGAAATTTGAAGCCATCTATTATGATGGAGTTCATCCGGTCGGGCATGATGTTACTTTACTGGTAGGTGCTACGGGTAAAGTGAAAGTAATTGGTGCGGACCTTGTTTATGAATGCCAATGGCAGGATGTGACTGTCAGCGACCAGCTGGGTGAAACAGTGCGGCGGCTACAGTTACCGAATGGCGCAAAATGCGAATCTCATGCACACCAGCAGATAAATCAGCTGCAAAAGATATTTTCCAGTTCTAAGTTCAGTCAGTTTTTACACTATTTAGAGTCGCATTGGCACAGTGTGCTGATTGCGTCTTTAATTGTGGTTGCTTTTACCTGGGGTATGGTGGTGTATGGAATTCCCGCGTTGGCAAAATCTGTTGCCGAAGCACTGCCGGTAAGTGTGGATGAAAACTTGAGCCGAGGCACCTTAACGATACTTGATGAGCGTATCTTGTCAGAGTCTGAATTGGATGTTGCGACACAGCAACGTATAGAAACAAAGTTTTTTGAAATGGTGCAACATATCAATGACGAACATAATTATCGATTGCTATTTCGCAAAGGTTTAGGCGCTAATGCTTTTGCACTGCCTTCCGGGCATATTATTGTAACGGATGAGCTAATAGATATGGCTGATCATGATGAAGAAGTAATAGCTGTGCTAGCGCATGAGATTGGTCATGTTGTGTATGAACATGGTTTGCGTTCTGTGTTGCAAAGTTCGGCGGTGGCATTGTTGTTAACTGCGGTCACTGGAGATATTGGTGCCGCCAGTGGATTTGCCGCTGCCATGCCTATTATATTGTTGGAAACAAGTTATTCGCGAAAATTTGAATTAGAAGCGGATGAATATGCGCTTGACTATATGCAAGCACATAATATCGATACTCTGCATTTTGCTACTATATTGCAAAAAATATCCGGGCAGGATGAATCAGATGAAACTAGTGCATTTGATTATTTGTCTACACACCCGGCAACACGCGAGCGTATTCAGCCATTTATAGATCATAGTCTACAAAACCAATAACTTACTATAGTTATTGTTACTATTACCAAAAATTTAATATTCACCTTATGAATGCGATAACAAAGCGCTGGTCTGATGAGGGCGGCTATCGGGAAGTATTGCGTATAGCAGTGCCACTTATTCTAAGCACAGGCGCATGGAGTGTTTTGCTGTTTGTTGATCGCATGTTTTTATCCTGGTATTCATCTGAGGCGATTGCCGCAGCCATGCCTGCCGGCATGGCTAGTTTTGCTATGTTGTGTTTTTTCATTGGCACAGCGGCTTATGTGAATACATTTGTAGCGCAATATTATGGTGCCAAGGAAGAATATAAAATTGGCGCTATTGTCTGGCAGGGGATCTATTTTAGTTTTTTATCTGTACTATTGATTGTTCCAGCATATTTATTGGCGGAAAGTTTTTTTTCTGCCATCGGTCATGCGCCAGGAGTGCAAATCCTGGAAGTTGAATATTTTAAGCTATTAATGTATTCCGCTTTTTTTGTTGTGCTTAACAATACGCTATCAAGTTTTTTCTCGGGCATGGGTAAAACGTTGGTAGTGATGTGGGTAAGTGTTGTTATTACGGTAATAAATATTGCCCTGGATTACATATTTATTTTTGGCAAATTAGGTTTTCCTGCTATGGGTATCCGTGGCGCTGCCATCGCAACTAATATTGCTGTTATATGTGGGTCGCTGGTGTTTATTTCATTAGTGTTTGCTAAAGCGCATAGGCAACGCTTTCGGGTATTGTCCGCCTGGCGTTTAGACTTGGAATTGTTCAATCGTTTAATTTATTTTGGTACACCTAATGGATTGCGATTGTTGATTGATATGTCTGCATTTACTGCTTTCTTAATGTTTGTAGGCACTTTAGGCACCCGTGAACTGGCAGCAAGTAACATCGCATTTAATATTAATGCACTTTCATTTTTACCTATGGTGGGTTTAATGATTGGTGTGGCTGTGGTCGTGGGGCAGAGATTGGGAGAGAAGCAACCTTTGCTAGCTGAAAAAGCTGCCTGGTCTGGAATACATATTGCGGTAATATTTTTTGGCACTTTGGGAATTATGTATGTATCTATTCCTTGGCTTTTTATCTATCCGTTTACTTTAAATGGTGGCTTGCAGGATTTAACAGATGGCCAGCAATTAATTGTTGTGTTGTTACGTTTTGTGGCTTTGTTTGGTTTATTCGATGCTATTTTCCTGGTATTGCTTGGTGCTTTAGAAGGTGCGGGTGATACGCATTTTATAATGAAAGCGAGTATTATGGTTTCATTGGGTTTACTGGTATTGCCATGCTATTTATATATTAAATATTTCCAGGCTGATCTTTTGGTGATGTGGTTGATCATTACTTTAAATGTTGTTTTGTACTGTGTGGTATTTTTTATGCGTTTTAAGCAGGGGCGTTGGAAGAGTATGAGTGTTATTCACTAAGCGCGCATGATTGAGTGATATTGATGCAAGGTATGAAAACAAATAGTGCATATTATGTTAGTTTGTTGGTATCAAATTGGCTAAGTGCTTGATAAGTCAATAGCATCTCGGTTGGCACAAGATCTGCAAATATAATTGTATGCTCAGCTCTGCCCCTTTTGCTGGGCTAAATCTACTATGACTAAGTGACTCGCCCCGCAACCTCTCGCGGGGCTTTTTAATTTTTTTGAGTGAATCAAACCTGATTAGTGCA